>DATFUK010000476.1:0-18128 GCA_035260865.1 Candidatus Methylomirabilota bacterium
CCGCCGTACCTGCGCTTCGTGCGCGGCGTGGTGTCGTCGGACGATCTGTCGCTGAACGTCTCGCGCGAGATCCTCCAGAAGGATCGGCAGATCCAGGCCATCCGCAAGTACCTCGTCCGCCGGCTGCTGGCCGCCCTCAAGGAGATGAAGGAGCTTCGGCCCGAGCGGTACCGGACGTTCTGGGCCGAGTTCGGCGCGGTGCTCAAGGAAGGGCTCCTCGGACTCGAGGAGGAGCCGAATCGGCTCCTGGAGCTGGTGCTGGCGGTGTCCAGCGAGGGGGCGGCCCCGACCGCGCTCGGCGAGTACGTGGCGCGGATGAAGAGTGGGCAGCCCGCGATCTACTACCTGGCGTCCGCCTCCCGCGAGGCGGCCGAGCGGTCACCGCATCTGGAGGCGGTCCGGGCGCGCGGCTACGAGGTGCTCTTCTTCCTGGATCCGGTGGACGAGCTCTGGCTACGCATGCGGCGCGAGTTCGAGGGCAAGCCGCTCGCGTCGGTGAGCCAGGGCGGCGTCGACCTCGGGTCCGGGGAGGACGGGGGGACGGGGAGCCCCGTCTCCGAGGAGGTCGGCGAGCGCTTCAAGGATCTGCTCCTCGCCCTGCGCGCGGCGCTGCAGGACACGGTCAAGGACGTGCGCCTCTCCGAGCGGCTGACCTCGTCGCCAGCCTGTCTGGTCAGCGAGGCCGGCGACCTCAGCGCGCACTTCGAGGACCTGCTGCGCCGGAGCGGGCGCGAGGTGCCGGCGGTCAAGCGGGTGCTCGAGGTGAATCCGTCGCACCCGCTGCTGACGCGCCTGCAGGCCTTCCACGCCGCGCACCCCGCCGACGCGCGCCTTCGCCGCTACGCGGAGCTGCTGCACGGCCAGGCCATCCTGGCCGAGGGAGGAACGCTGTCCGATCCCGCCGCGTTCAGCCGCCAGCTGGCCGAGCTGCTCGTAGAGGCCGCCGGCGTTGCCAGTGAGGGTCCGAGGGCATAGCGTGCCGGGCGTCCCGCTCCGGAGACGGCTCTTCCTGCTCGCCGCGGTGGGGATCGTCCCGCTGGTCGTCGTGTCGGGGATCGGACTTTATGCGCTCGCCCAGCAGCAGCGGGCCCAGGCCGAGCGCATCGGGCTCGAGCTGGCCCGGGCCCTCGCGACGGCGGTCGATGGAGAGCTGCGCAGCTCGGCTTCGGCCCTGCAGGCGCTCGCCACCGACGCCGCGCTCGAGCGTCATGACCTGGCCGCGTTCCGGGGGCGGGCCGAGCGCGTCGTCGAGACCCAGCCGGACTGGGCCGCGGTGTTCCTCGCCGATCCGTCCGGCAAGCGGCTCCTCGACACCAGATTCCCCCCCGGGGCCACGCTGTCCCCGATCTTCGACCGGGACAGCTTCGATCGCGTGGTGCGGACGCGCGCCCCCGCGGTGGGCAACCTCGCCCGGAGCCCCCAGGGCGGTCTCCTGTTTCCGGTGCGGGCGGCGGTTCCGCCGAGCGGCGAGCTCCGCTACGTGCTCACCGCGCTCGTGAAGCCCGAGGTCATCCTGCAGGTCATCCGGCGGCAGCGCGTGCCCGAGGACTGGGTCATCTCGATCTTCGACGGGAACGGCCTTCGGGTGGCGCGCTCCCGCGCGCACGAGGAGAACCTGGGCGGGCGGGCGTCGCCCACCCTGCAGGCGCTCATGGCCGGCGGAGCCGAGGAAGGCGTCGGCCAGACCATCGATCTCGAGGGCGGCCGGAACTATGCGTCGTTCAGCCGGCTCAAGGAGAGCGGCTGGTCGGTCGCCCCCGGCATTCCCGCCGACTTCATCGAGGGGACGGTGCGCCACTCGCTGGTGATCTACGGTAGCGGGATCCTGCTCTCGATCGTGCTCGGGGTGATCGGGGCGATCGTGGTCGCCCGCAGCATCAATCGGCCGATCGGGGATCTGCGCGCCTCGGCCCGCGCGCTCGGCCGGCGGGAGCCGCCCGGGTCGCTGGACACCTCGATCCAGGAGATTCGTGACGTGGCCGACGCGCTCGCGATCGCGGCCGAGGAGCGCGCGAACAGCGAGGCGCAGCGCGAAGAGCTCCTCCGGCGGGAGCAGCAGGCGCGGGCGGTGGCGGAGGCGGCCAACCGGGCGAAGGACGAGTTTCTCGCGGTGGTGTCGCACGAGCTGCGGACGCCCCTCAACGCGGTCTACGGCTGGGCGCGCGTGCTGCAGGGGGGTCAGGTCCACGGGGAGGTGGCCGAGCGGGCACTCGCCACAATCGTCCGGAACGCGGATGCGCAGGTGCAGCTCATCGACGACCTGCTCGACGTGTCCCGGGTCGTCTCGGGCAAGATGCGTCTCGACGTCCGCCCGGTCGAGCTGAAGGCGGTCATCGACGCGGCCGTCGACGCGGTCCGGCCGGCCGCGGCGGCCAAGGCGATCCGCCTCCAGACCGTGCTCGACCCGCGAGCGGGGCCGATCAACGGTGACCCGGCCCGGCTCCAGCAAGTGGTCTGGAACCTCGTGATGAACGCGGTGAAATTCACCCCGAAAGGGGGGCAGGTCCAGATCCAGCTGCAGCGCGTGAACTCGCACGTTGAGATCGTGGTCAGCGACACCGGGGAGGGGATGGCGGCCGACGTGCTGCCCTTCATTTTCGACCGCTTCATCCAGGCGGATAGCTCGAGCACGCGGGGACACGGAGGTCTCGGAATCGGCCTGGCGCTCGTCAAGCACCTGGTCGATCTGCACGGAGGCGACGTCTCCGCCCGGAGCCCCGGGCCCGGGAAGGGCGCGACCTTCATCGTCAAGCTGCCGATTCCGATCGCCGAGATCCCGGCGGGGTCGGCGGCGCGTCAGCATCCCACCGCGCCGAGCGTCGAGGCCCTGCCCGAAGGGCTCCGCCTCGACGGGCTCCGGGTCCTGGTCGTGGACGACGATCCGGATTCCCTCGACCTCGCGTCGGCGATCCTCCTGGCCGCGGGCGCCGCGGTCAAGACGTGTCTGTCCGCGTCCGAAGCCCTCGCGGTGCTGCCGGGGTGGCGCCCCGACGTGCTCGTGTCGGACATCGAGATGCCGGGCGAGGACGGGCACTCCTTGATCCGGCGGCTGCGCGCGCTCGGCCGGGAGCACGGGGGGGACACCCCGGCGGTCGCGCTCACCGCCTACGGACGCACCCAGGATCGGATGCGGTCGCTCACCGCCGGCTATACCATGCACGTGCCGAAGCCGGTGGATCCGGGAGAGTTCACGACGATCATCGCGAGTCTCGCGGCGAGGCCCCCGCACGCCGCCGGGTAGGCGCGAATCACGGGTCGCGCCCGTGCTATGGTTGGGCCGCGCGGAGGACAAAATGGACCGGACACTCATCGCCAACACCACGATTCTCGACGGCAGCGGAGCGGCGCCATTTCCGGGCGACGTGCTGGTGGAAGGCCAGCGCATCGTCGCGGTGCAGCGCGGGGGAGGGCTGCCGCGTGGCGAGGCGCGGGTCATCGACGGCGCCGGCGGCACCCTGATGCCGGGGCTCATCGAGCCGCACGGCCACGTGAGCTACCCCGACGCGGCCCGCAACTCGGACTTCACGCGCCTGCCCCCCGAGGAGCACGTGCTGGTGACCATGCGCAACGCCCGGACCCTGCTCGACTGCGGGTACACGAGCGTGCTCTCGGCGGCCTCGGCCAAGCCGCGGCTCGACGTGGTGATCCGCAACGAGATCGAGGCCGGCCGCATCCCCGGGCCGCGCTACCTGGCCAACGGCCCGGAGATCACGGTCACCGGGGGACTCGGCGACGAGAACGCGCTGCACCTGCCTCATCTCGAGACGCCGACCTTCGCGTGGGTGGCCGACGGGCCCGACGAGATCCGGCGGATCTGCCGGCTCCTGGTGCGCGAGGGCGTGGATCTCCTCAAGCTGAACATCTCGGGCGACACCGGGCCGCGGAACTCGCGCTCGCAGCGCGCGGTGATGAGCGACGCGGAGGTGGCGGCGGCCATGGAGGTGGCGCGGGCGAGCGCGGTGCGGGTGTGCGCCCACGCACGAAGTGCCGAGTCGGTGAAGATGTGCGTGCGGCACGGGGTCGGCATCATCTACCACGCCAACTTCGCGGACGAGGAGGCGCTCGACCTGCTCGAGGCGAACCGCGACTGGTGTTTCGTGGCGCCCGCGGTGGGCCTCACCTACCAGGCGTGCTACGCGGCGAGCGAGTGGGGGATCACCCCCCAGATGGCGCGCGACCACGGCCTCCTGGAGGAGCTGGAGATCTCGGTGACGACCATGGGCCAGATGCGCAAGCGGGGCATCCGGGTGCTGCCCGGGGGCGACTACGGGTTCGCCTGGAATCCCCACGGGACCTACGCGCGGGACCTGCTGCTCTTCGTCGACGTGCTCGGCTTCTCGCCGATGGAGACCCTCGTCGCGGCCACCCGGATGGGCGGCGAGATCATGGGCCGGCCGCAGGAGCTAGGCCAGGTGAAGGCGGGCTACCTCGCGGACCTGCTGCTGGTGGACGGCGACCCGCTGACCGACATCAAGCGGCTCCAGCGGCAGGACGCGCTGCTGATGATCATGAAGGACGGGCACCTACACAAGGGAGGATAGCGCCATGGCCGACCGACTCGTGCGACTGTTCACGTTGATCGCGATGCTGGGGCTCGGCTTCGCGGGCGCCGCCTGGGCCCAGGAGTGCAACGGCACCGTCACCGCCGACGAGGCGATGAAGGCGGAGACCGCGCGCTACGCCGCGCAGACGACGAACGACTTCGCGGCGATGGAGAAGCTGTTCGGCAACGACCTCACCTACAATCACTCCTCCGCGGCGAGCGACGACAAGGCGAAGTACATCGACGCCATGAAGTCTGGGCGCACCAAGTATCGCAAGATGACCCCGAACGGGGACGTCCGGACGCGCACCTACGGCTGCATCGCGATCATCACCGGCACCGCGGTGTACGAGGTCACCGCGGGTGGCCAGGATCGCACGGTGCCGCTGCGCTTCACCGCCATCTGGGCGAAGCGGCCCTCGGGGCTCGAGTTCGTGTCCTGGCAGTCGACCGGCATTCCGAACCAGTAGACGCTCGAGTTGGCAGGGGACGCGCCAACGACCCATCGACCGCGATGGACGTCATGATCGATTTCGAGCGGGAGCGGCCGGGCAGAGCGTCCACCCGGCAGGAACTTCCGGGTCAAACGGTGCGGGGCCGGCGAGGCTATTTATTTCGCCTTCACCCGCTCCGCCGTGTTCACCCGCTCCAGCTTGGCCGAGCCGCGGCCGTCTCCCCGGACGAAGAGGAGCACGTCATTGCCGCCCTCCCGGATCCACGTGACGCGGCCCGCCGAGTTGGCGGACTGAAACGACGCCTTGCCGTCGACAATCGTGATCCTGCCGACCGTCCGGGCTCCGTTCGCGGCGGTGCCCTCGTACGCGCCGTCCGGCTTGATGCGAATCGCGGCCGCGGAGGCGCCGCCCAGCGCACGCCACTCGCCGGCCAGGCTCTTCACGCTGGTGATGGGCCGGTCCGATCCCGCGAAGGCGACGGCGGCCAGGCTGAGGATGATCAGGCACACTCCGAGTCGAAATCGCATGTGGTCCTCCCGACGACGTCCGTGCAGCTTCGGGGCCAGGACGAGCGCCTGACATTTGGCCTACTTGCAGTCGAGCCGCCCGGGCGACGTGACGAGAAGCGGCGCTCGCTTGACCCGCCAGCGGTTTCGGCTATCCTCGGGCGCATGAGCACGGTCACGACGAAGGACGGCACGCAGATCTACTCCAAGGACTGGGGCAGCGGGCCGCCGGTCGTGTTCAGCCACGGCTGGCCGCTGAGTGTGGACGCGTGGGAGGACCAGATGCTGTTCCTGGCCGCCCGCGGCTTCCGCTGCATCGCCCACGATCGGCGCGGCCACGGCCGGTCGAGCCAGTCCTGGAGCGGCAACGAGATGGACACCTACGCCGACGATCTCGCGGCGCTGGTCGGCGCGCTCGATCTGAAGGGTGCGGTCCACGTCGGTCATTCGACCGGGGGCGGCGAGGTCGCCCGCTACCTCGGGCGACACGGCACGAAGCGCGCGGCCAAGGCGGTGCTGATCGGCACGGTGCCACCGATCATGCTCAAGACGGCGGCCAATCCGGGTGGCCTGCCGATGGAGGTATTCGACCAGATCCGCGCCGGCGTGCTCGCCGATCGCTCGCAGTTCTTCAAGGATCTGTCCGCGCCGTTCTACGGGGCCAATCGGCCGGGCGCCAAGGTCTCGCAAGGCCTGCGGGACTCGTTTTGGCTCCAGGGAATGCTGGCCGGCTTCAATGGGGTCTTCGACTGCTACCCGGGCCTGCCGCACGGCATGTGCTCGACCGCCAAGGATCAGATCAACGCGGACCTGCTGGCCTTCCTGAAATCATGACCACGCGACGCGGTGTCCTGGTCGGCGCGATGACGCTGGCGCTCGCCACCGCGGGCGCGCGTCTCGGCCGCGCGGTCGCGAAGTCCCCGATCGTCGTCCACAAGTCCCCCACGTGCGGCTGCTGCGGCGCGTGGGTCGAGCACCTGCGCGGGAGCGGTTACGTGGCCACGGTCCAGGACGTCGAGGACCTGACGCCGATCAAGCGGAAGCTCGGGGTACCGCGGGCGCTCCAGAGCTGCCACACCGCGGTGGTGGAGGGCTACGTCGTCGAGGGGCACGTGCCGGCCGACCTGATCGACCGGCTGCTCGCCGAGCGCCCCACGGTGGTCGGCATCGCGGTGCCGGGCATGCCGATCGGCTCCCCGGGCATGGAGGTGCCGGGTCAGGCCGCCGAGCGCTACCAGGTGCTGGCGTTCGACCGGAAGGGCCGCGCGACCGTCTTCGCCAGCCGCTGACATCCCATGCCTGCGTTCGACTCCCGCGACGGGCACGGGCCCCTGAGCGGCGTCACCGTGCTCGACCTGAGCGGCTACCTGGCCGGACCCTACGGCTGCACGCTGCTCGGTGACCTGGGCGCCCTCGTCATCAAGATCGAGCCGCCCGAGGGCGACAACCTCCGCAACTATCCCTCCACGCTGCCGGGGGAGAGCCGGGCGTTCCTCGGCGTCAACCGCAACAAGCGCGGCATCGGGCTCGACCTCAAGCACCCCGACGGCGTCGGCGTGCTGCGCCGGATTGTCGAGCGCGCCGACGTGCTGGTCCACAACTTCCGGCCGTCGGTGCCCGCCCGGCTCGGCATCGACCGCGACCGGATGCAGGCGCTCAATCCACGCCTCATCTACTGCGCGCTGACCGGCTACGGCGACACCGGCCCGCTCAAGGACCGCGCCGGGTACGACCAGGTGCTGCAGACCATGACCGGCATCTGCGTCGAGCAGGGGAGGCCGGGAGACCCCGAGATCGTCTACGGCTCGGCGGTCGACTTCTACTCGGCCTCGATGCTCGCCTTCGCGGTCTCCTCCGCGCTCTTCGAGCGCAGCCGCACCGGCCGCGGGCAGTACGTGAGGGTGTCGCTCCTGCGGAGCGCGCTCACCATGCAGGCGACCCGGCTCGTCCGGGTGGACGGCGAACCCCGCGACATCGCGCGCGACATGCGCTCGGGGGGCATCACCGGGATCCATCCGACCAAGCAGGGCAGCCTCTACATCTCCGCCAACGCGCCGCACTTCTGGAAGGCCCTGTGCGAGCTGACCGGCCTCCCCGAGCTCGCGGGCGATCCGCGCTTCGACACGGTGCGGAAGCGGGCCGAGCACACGGACCTGCTGATCCCCACGCTGCGCGCGGCGCTGCTGGCGCGCACCGCGGTGGAGTGGGAGGCCCACTTCGGCGAGCGCGTGCCCTGCGCGGTGGCGCGGCCGGTGGAGGACATGTTCGACCATCCGCAGGTGGTCGCGGAGGGCATCCTGGCCGACTTCGAGCACCCCGGCGTCGGGCACTACCGCGGCATGGCCCATCCGGTGCGGTTCGGCGACGGCCCGCCTCCCGCGCCGTTCACCGCGCCGCGGCTCGGGCAGCACACGCGGGAGATCCTGGCCGACTTCGGCTACTCGGACGAGGAGATCGCGCGGCTCCGCGGCGCGGGGGCGGTGATCTGAGCGTGACGGACCTCCTCATGCGCAGCAAGCTCTTCGTGCCCGCGTCGCGCCCCGAGCTCTTCGCGAAGGCCGCGGGGGGCGACGCCGACGCGCTCTCGTTCGACCTGGAGGACGCGGTCCAGGAGAGCCGGAAGGACGAGGCGCGCGGGACGCTCGAGGCCTTCCTGCGGCAGTGCTCCGGGCGGCCGGGCGACAAGATCGTCATCGTGCGGGTGAACGGGCTGGCCACGCGGCACTTCGAGGCCGATCTCGCGGCGGTGGTGTGGCCCGCGGTGGACATGATCAACTTGCCCAAGCCCGAGTCCGCGGACGACGTGCGGGCGGCGGCGGCCGCGCTCGCGCGCGTGGAGGGGGAGCGGCGGCTCGCCCGCCCCATCGGCATCCTCGCGAACATCGAGTCGCCGCGGGGCCTCCGGCTGGCCGTGGAGATCGCGCGGGCCGATCCGCGGGTCGTCGGGCTGCAGCTCGGCCTGGGCGATCTCTTCGAGCCGTTCGGCATCGACCGGGCGGACGCCCGCGCGGTGTACGCGACGCAGCTCGCGGTGCGCCTGGCCGCGGCCGAGGCGGGCGTCTGGGCGTGCGACACGGTCTACGGGACGGTGGCGGATCCCGACGGCTTCACGCGCGAGGCGGAAGCCGCGCGGCGCCTCGGCTTCATCGGCAAGTCCTGCATCCATCCCACCCAGGTCCCGCTCGCGAACGCGGTGTTCCGGCCGAGCGACGCGGAGATCGCGGCGGCCCTCCGCGTGGTCGAGGCGGCGCGCGGGGCCGAGCGTGACGGGGTCGGGGCCTACCTGGTGGACGGCCGCATGATCGACATCCCCTTCGTCAAGCGCGCCGAGTCGATCCTGGGCGCGGCCCGCCGGCTCGGGCTCGGCGCCGCGCGCGGCGCCTGAGGGTCAGGAGTCGATCCGGCGCTCGTCGAGGTCCAGCTCCCGCTCGAGCGCCCGCAGCACGTCGTCGTCGATGGCGCCCTCCGCGCGCAGGCGCAGCAGCGCCTCGCGCTCGGAGTCGATGACGGTGCGCTGGATCTCGCGGTGCTCGATGATCTCCCGGTCTTCCTCGCCGGAGCCCGACGCGTCGCGCTGCCGCTCGACGTGCTCCGAGCGGTGCTGGTACGTGTCGCGGAGCCGGTCGAGGAGCGGGCGGTGGTCCGGCCAGACCGGGTAGAGCTGGTCGATGCGCCGCAGGGCGGCGTCGACGAGCTGCTGGCGCGCGGCGGCTCCCTCCTCGTGCAGCTCGGGATCGCCGCCCAGGCGGAGCCGCCGGATCAGCCACGGCAGGGTGAGCCCCTGGCCGAGCAGCGTGAACACGATCACGGTGAGCGTGATGATCAGGAGCGCCTCGCGCCCCGGGAACGGCCGGCCGTCCGGCAGGGTCAGCGGCAGGGCCAGCACGACCGCGAGGGAGACCACCCCGCGCATGCCGGCCCAGGAGAGCACCAGCGCGTGCGCGAAGAGCCGGGGCGGGCGGGGCTCGCCGCCCACGAGGGGCGCCAGGTACGAGGTCGGGAAGATCCACAGCGCGCGGACCACCACCAGCACGAGGCTGACCACGATCCCGATGCCGACCAGCCGGATCGCGGTCGCGGGAGCGAGCCCGCTCAGCAGCAGCGGCACCTCCAGCCCGGTGATGATGAAGACGACGCCGTTCAGCAGGAAGGTGATCGTCTCCCATACCGCCCGGCCGGTCAGGCGTGCGTCGGGCCCCATGATGCGCGAGCTGCGGCGGCCGAGGTAGAGGCCGGCGGTGACGGTCGCGATGACGCCGGAGACACCGAGGGCCTGGGCCGGGAGGAAGGCGGCGTAGGGGGTCAGCAGCGAGATCGTGATCTCGACCGGGGTGTCCTCGATGCGGGCCCGGATGTGCGCGATGACCCAGCCCACCGCCAGCCCGATCGCCGAGCCGCCGACCAGGGCGGCCGCGAAGGTCAGCGCGCCGCCGGACGGGCTGAACGAGCCCCCGACCGCGACCGCGATCGCGATGCCGTAGATGGTGAGCGCGGTCGCGTCGTTCAGGAGGCTCTCGCCCTCGAGGATCGTCACGATCCGTCGCGGAACGGCGAGGCGGGCCGCGACCGCGGTGGCCGCGATCTCGTCGGGCGGCGCGACGATCGCGCCGAGCGCGATGGCGACCGCCCACGGGATGCCGGGGATCAGGGCGTGGGCCGCCGCGGCGGCCGCGAACGCGGAGGCCACGACCAGGCCGATCGCGAGCGAGCCGATCGCCCCCAGGTTCGCGCGCAGGCTCCGCAGCGGAGTGTAGAAGGACGCGATGTAGAGCAGCGGGGGCAGGACGAACAGGAAGATGAGGTCCGGGTCGATCTCCACACGCGGGGTGCCCGGCACGAGCCCCAGCGCGAGGCCGCCGATGACCAGGAAGATCGGATAGGCGATGCCGAGCCGCCGCGCGATCGTGACGAGCCCCGCGACCGCGATGAGCAGAGCCAGGATGAGGTGGGCGCTCTGCATGGCTTCCGAGCAGCCTAGCACACGCCTTCGGGCGCTGGACGGTGATGCTATCCTTCGGACACCATGGCGAATTCGCGGGAGCGGCTGGACGCGATGTTCCCGAAGCTCACCCACGTCCAGATCGACCGCCTGCGCCCGTTCGGGCGCGAGCGGCGGGTCGGGGACGGGGAGGTGGTCTACGAGCGGGGCTCGGCGAAACGCGCGTTCTACGTGCTCCTGACCGGACGCGTGGAGATCGCCACCGCGGCCCGGGCCGGCGACGAGAACGTCACGATTCACGAGCGGGGGGAGTTCACCGGCGAGGTGGACATGATCTCGGGCCGGCAGAGCCTGGTCAGCGCGTGGGCGCGCGGGGCGACGGTGCTGCTCGAGATCGACCTGGCGGATCTCCGGCGCATCGTCCAGACGGACGCCGAGCTGGGCGAGATCTTCCTGCGCGCCTTCGCGCTGCGCCACGCGTACCTCCTGGACAACACGCTGGGCGGGGTCGTGCTGATCGGCTCGAGTCATTCGGCGGACACCCTGCGCCTCCGGGCATTCCTCGAGCGCAACGGGTATCCGCACGTCTACATGGATGTCGAGCGCGACCGGGACGCGGACGCGCTGCTCGAGAGCTTTCATCTCGGCCCCGGGGAGGTCCCGGTGCTGATGTGCAAGGACCGGGACCGGGCGATGCGCAACCCCAGCAACGGGGCGGTGGCCGACGCGCTCGGCCTGAATGCCCCGGTCGAAGCCGGGCACGTGCACGACCTGATCGTGGTGGGCGCGGGGCCCTCCGGCCTGGCCGCGGCGGTCTACGGAGCCTCGGAAGGGCTCGACGTGCTGACTCTCGAGACCAGCGCCCCCGGCGGCCAGGCGGGATCGAGCTCGCGCATCGAGAACTACCTGGGCTTCCCGATGGGCATCTCCGGTCAGGACCTGGCCGGGCGCGCGTTCCTCCAGGCCGAGAAGTTCGGCGCGAACCTCGCGGTGGCCCGGGTGGCGATGGGCCTGGCCTGCGCGGACCGGCAGCTCCGCGTCACGTGTGCCGACGGCGGGACGGTGCAGGGGCGCGCGGTCGTGGTGGCCACCGGCGCGGCCTACCGCAAGCTCACGGTGCCCGAGCTCGGTCGCTTCGAGGGCAACGGCGTGTACTACGGCGCCACGCGCGTGGAGGCGCAGCTCTGCGACGGCGAGGACATCGCGGTGGTGGGCGGTGGCAACTCGGCGGGGCAGGCCGCGGTGTTCCTGTCCGGCATCGCGAAGCACGTCCACCTGCTGGTGCGCGGCGCCGGGCTCGTGGACAGCATGTCGCGCTACCTCATCCAGCGCATCGAGCAGAGTCCGGCGATCACCCTCCGGCCGTATACGCAGATCGAGGCCCTGGAGGGCGACGGGCGGCTGCAGCGGGTCTGGTGGCGCAGGGCGAACACGGACCGCGAGTGCCGCGACATCCGTCACGTCTTCTCCATGACCGGCGCCGACGCCAACACCGGCTGGCTCGGCGGCTGCGTGGTCCTCGACGCGCAGCGCTTCGTCAAGACCGGCGTGGACCTCGCGCCGGAGGACCTGGAGGCGGCGCGGTGGCCGCTCAAGCGCCGGCCCTACCAGTTCGAGACGAGCCTGCCCCGGGTGTTCGCGGTCGGCGACGTCCGCTCGGGGAGCATGAAGCGCGTGGCGTCTGCGGTGGGCGAGGGCTCGGCCGCGGTCCAGCTCGTGCACAAGGTCCTGGCCGAGTGAGCCCCGCCGTCGATCCGGTCTGCGGGATGGACGTGACGCCGGGCGACGCGGCCGGCGGCAGCGCGGAGCACGCGGGCACCACCTACTGGTTCTGCAACCCGAGCTGCCGCGAGCGGTTCATCGCCGATCCCGCGCGCTTCCTCGCGCCGCCCGCGCCGCCGTCCGGTCGGGACACCCGCGTCTACACGTGTCCCATGCACCCGGAGGTGCGCCAGGTCGGGCCCGGGAGCTGTCCCAAGTGCGGCATGGCGCTCGAGCCGCTCGAGGTCACCGCGGACGAGGGACCGAATCACGAGCTCGTGGACATGACCCGGCGCTTCTGGGTGAGCCTGGCCCTGACCGTGCCCGTGCTCGGTCTGGCGATGGGGGAGATGCTGGCCCCGCGGCTGGTGGCCGCGCTCGGTCCCACCGCGTGGCTCTGGAGCCAGCTCCTCCTGTCCATGCCGGTCGTGGTGTGGGGCGGCCGGCCGTTCTTCGTGCGCGGCTGGCAGTCGCTGGTCACGCGCAACCTCAACATGTTCACGCTCATCGCGCTGGGCACCGGCGCCGCGTTCGCGTACAGCGTCTTCGCGACGCTTTTCCCCGGCGCGCTCCCGCACGCGATGCGCCACCGCGGCGTGCCCCCCGTCTACTTCGAGGCGGCGGCGGTGATCACCACGCTCGTCCTGCTCGGCCAGGCGCTGGAGCTGCGCGCCCGCAGCGCCACGTCCGGCGCCATTCGCGCCCTCCTGGGCCTTCAGCCGAAGACGGCCCGGCAGGTCCGCGAGGACGGTGGTGAGGAGGACGTGCCGCTCGAGCACGTGGGCGTCGGCGACCGGCTGCGGGTCCGGCCGGGCGAGCGCGTGCCGGTGGACGGCGCGGTGCTCGAAGGCCGGAGCGCGGTGGACGAGGCCCTGGTCACCGGCGAGCCGATCCCGGTGGAGAAGGAACCGGGCAGCCGCGTGACCGGCGGGACCGTCAACGGCACCGGCGGCTTCGTCATGCGCGCGGACCGGGTCGGGGCGGACACGCTCCTCGCCCAGATCGTCCGCATGGTCGGCGAGGCGCAGCGCAGCCGCGCGCCCATCCAGCGCCTGGCCGACCAGGTCTCCGCCTGGTTCGTTCCGGCGGTCGTGGCGATCGCGGCGCTGACCGCGCTCGCGTGGGGTCTCATCGGGCCCGAGCCGCGCCCGGCCTACGCGCTCGTCAACGCGGTCGCGGTGCTGATCATCGCGTGCCCGTGCGCCCTCGGCCTGGCGACGCCGATGTCCATCATGGTGGCCAGCGGCCGGGGCGCGCTGGCCGGGGTGCTGATCAAGCACGCGGAGGCGCTCGAGACCCTGGAGAAGGTGGATACCCTGCTGGTGGACAAGACGGGCACGCTCACCGAGGGCAAGCCCAGTCTCGTCTCGGTGATCGCCGCCGACGAGACGAGCGAGCCGGAGATCCTGGCCCTGGCCGCGGGGCTCGAGCGGGGCAGCGAGCACCCGCTGGCCGCCGCGATCCTGGCCGGCGCGGACGCGCGGGGCGGGACGCCGGCCTCGGTGGACGCGTTTCGCTCGCTCACCGGCCGCGGGGTGGCCGGCGAGACCGCGGGCCGCCGCGTGGCGCTCGGCAACGCGCGCCTGCTCGAGGAGTGGGGAATCGACGCGGGGCCGCTCGGCAAGCGGGCCGAGGCCCTGCGCGAGGAGGGCCAGACCGTGGTGTTCCTGGTCGCGGGCGACGCGGTCGTGGGCATCCTCGGCGTGGCCGATCCCATCAAGGCGAGCGCACGACCGGCGGTTCGCGAGCTCCAGGAGGCCGGTCTGCGCGTGGTCATGGTCACCGGCGACAGCGGGGCCACCGCGCGGGCGGTGGCCCGCACGCTCGGCCTCGACGACGTCATCGCCGAGGTCCTGCCCGAGCGGAAGGCCGAGATCGTCCGCCGCTTCCAGGCCGAGGGTCACGTGGTGGCCATGGCCGGCGACGGCGTCAACGACGCGCCCGCGCTCGCGGCCGCCGAGGTGGGGATCGCGATGGGTACCGGCACGGACGTGGCGATCGACAGCGCGGACATCACGCTGGTCCAGGGCGATCTGGGCGGCATCGTGCGGGCCCGGCGGCTCTCGTGCGCCACGATGCGGAACATCCGGCAGAACCTGGTCTGGGCCTTCGTCTACAACCTCCTCGGCGTGCCGGTTGCCGCGGGCGTGCTCTACCCGCTGGGCGGGCCTCTGCTGAGCCCGATGCTCGCGAGCGCGGCGATGAGCCTGAGCTCGGTGTCGGTGATCGCCAACGCGCTGCGCCTGCGCCGGGTGGCGCTGTGAGTGTCAGCCGCGATACGACGAGGCCGACAGCAGCCTGACATTGCCTTCCTGCGTCACCGCCGAAGACGCTGTATCCCAAGCAGTTTTCGCCTGGCGCGCTTCTTGCGATTCCCCCCGGACACTTATGGTGAACGCGAGCCGCACGGTGGAAGCCGAACAGGACGCACGGCGCTGTCCTCGCCAGGAGGTCTCCTGGCTCGTCACGGTGGCCGCGGGGTCGCGCAAGTTCCAGGGACGCACGAAGGACGTGAGCGCCTCCGGGGCCAAGATCCTCCTCAAGGAGCGGCCGGCGCTCGGCGCCGAGGTGGGCGTCTGCTTCCGGCCGCCGGGCCGCCGGCCGATCGAGACGCGCGCGCTCGTGTGGCGCCTCGACCCGGAAGGCCTCGCGTGCATGTTCGTGGGGACGCAGAAGCCGGAGTTCCTGGAGGCGGTGACACCGCGCATGGCGCCCGGGACGGTCCGGGTGCTTCCGCCGAAGCCGGCCGGCGCCGTGCTCCTGGCGACCGTGGACACGGGCTTCCGCGCGCTCGCGCTCGACGCGCTCGGGCGCGGTGGTTACACCGTGCTGGACGCGGGATCGCAGCCGCTGCTGGCCCTGCGGATCGCGGAGGAGCACCGGAGCACGATTACGCTCATCCTGATCGCGGCGGACCTGCGGCTGATGAACGGCGAGCCGCTGTCCGCGCGTCTCGCGCCGCTGTTGCCCTCGGCCAGGCTCATGCTGATGTCGAGCGGCTCGACCCCCGATCCGGCCGGCCCCGGAGCGCTGTGGCTCCCCACGCCGTGCACGGACGGCGAGCTGATGGCCCACGTCCGCCAGGCCCAGGACTGAGGCTAGTGGCCGTTGCCCTTGACCGCCTCGGACAGGGCGGCCGCGAGGTTGTGATTGGCCGAGGTCAGGTGCGGGTGCACGGCGAGGGCGCGCCGGAACAGGGCCGCCGCCTCGCGGAACTGGCCGAGCGCCATGTGGCAGAGCCCCTGGCCGGACAGCGCGCCGAAGTGATTCGGGTTCCGCGCTAGCGTCTCCTCGCAGTCCGCGACCGCTCCCGGGTAGTCCTCCGCCACGTAGCGCGCCGTCGCCCGCTTGTTCCATCCCTCCGCGAAGTCGGGCGCCCGCTCGATGATCCGGGTGAAGTGGGCGATCGCCTCCTCCAGCTCGCGACGTTCCATCGCCTCGATGCCCCGGCCAAGGAGCCGGTCCACCTCGGGGACTCCCGAGCGGCACCAGATCTCCCAGAGCGCGGCCTCGGCGCGGGCGGCCAGGGCCGGATCGTCGCCGCGGAGCCCCGCCAGGGCTTCGGTCTCGGTCATGGGCCCGAGGTTACTTGACCGGGAGCCCCGTTGGCCAGATGCTGCTGCGCGGAGGGACCGATGGCGGACCAGGATCGGATCGAGGAGTTCAAGGAAGTGGTGGAGATCATGCCGGACGATCCCGTCGTCCGGTTCGGCCTCGCGGGCGCCTACCTGGACGCGGGCCAGGCCGACGCGGCCGCGATCGAGTACGCGGAGGCCATCCGGCTCAAGCCCGACTACTCGGCAGCCCACCGCGGCCTGGGCCGGGCGCTCGAGCGCGCGGGCCGGATCGCCGAGGCGAAGGCCGCCTACGCGAACGGGCTCGAGGTGGCGACCGCGAGCGGCGATCTCCAGACCCGGAAGGAGATCGAGGTATTCCTCCGCCGGCTCGAGCGGGCGTAGTGGCGATCTGGGTGGATGCGGACGCCTGTCCCCAGGTCATCAAGGACATCCTGTTCCGGGCCGCCGAGCGCGCCCAGGTCCTCACGACCCTCGTCGCGAACACGGCCCTCCGCGTCCCGTCCTCGCCCTTCATCAGGACCCTCCGGGTGGAGCAGGGCTGGGACGTCGCAGACGGCCGGATCGTGCAGCAGGTGCAGCCCGGGGACCTGGTGATCACCGCGGACATCCCGCTCGCCGCGCTGGTCATCTCGCGTGGCGCGCAGGCGCTGGATCCGCGCGGAGAGCTCTACACCGAGGACAATGTCCAGGAGCGCCTGGCGGTGCGGAACCTGATGCAGGGCCTGCGCGCGGGCGGTGACCTCATCGCGGGCCCGGCGCCCTTCTCCCAGAGCGACCGGCAGCGCTTCGCGAATCACCTCGACCATTTCCTGACGCGGCGGAGCGGGGCCGGGGACTAGTCGGCCGCGGGCGGGGTCTTCAGGATCGCCGGCTCGATCGCCACGCTCTGCCGCGGGTCCGCCATCCAGATCTGGCCGTCCTGGATCGTGCACGTGAGCTGCATGGTCCGCTGCGCCAGCGCGGCCAGCGCGCGGGTGGCCGCGAAGGGCAGGTTGACCACGGTCAGGTTGTCGGTCCGCTCGAGCGCGGCGCCGGCCTGCTCCCACCAGAGATCGGCGCCCCGGCCGCCGTAGCTGTACACGACCACCGCCTCCGCGCGGCCGCACGCCCGACGGACCCGCTTCTCGTCGGGCTGCCCCACGTCGATCCAGAGATCGATGGCGCCGGTCAGGTCCTTCCGCCAGAGGTCGGGCTCGTCGTCGGTGCCGAGGCCCCGGCCGAAGGCGAGCGCCTCGTGCGCGTGCCGGGCGAAGGCGAGCAGCCGCACCATCATGCGCTCGTCGGTCTCGGACGGATGGCGCGCGATCGTGAGGGCGTGCGCGTGGTAGTAGGCGCGGTCGATGTCCGCGACGTCCAGGGCGACCTTGAAGACGGTGGCGTTCTGGGCCATGGTCGATACTGGCGCGACGGGCGCGCGCGGTCAAGGAAGGCGCGGGAGCCGGATTGCGCGGCGGGGGCGCGTTGATCTATCCTCGCGGGCAAGGGGGCACCGCACCATGATCGTTCCGCTCACGCTGGCCGACTTTCTCGATCGCGCCGAGCTCGTCTACGGGCCCCGCGAGGCGGTGGTGGACGAGCCCACTCCGCCGGGCGGCGGGCTCGGCCGGTTCACCTACGCGCAGTTCGCCGCGATGGCGCGAAGCCAGGCCGCCACGCTCGACGACCTCGGCGTCGGGGAGAACGATCGGGTGGCGATCGTGTCGCCGAACGCGGCGCGCTTCCTCGTGAGCCTCTTCGGGGTCAGCGTGTTCGGGCGGGTGCTGGTGCCGGTGAACTTCCGGCTGAACGCGGAGGAGATCCGCTACATCATCGAGCACTCCGGCTCCTCGGTGCTCCTGGTGGACCCCGAGATGGACGAGCCCCTGCGCGACATCAAGGTCAAGCACCGGTTCGTGCTGGGGAGCGGCACCGACCCCCAGTTGTTCCTGCGCCAGGGCGTGACCCCGCGGCTGCGGGTGACCGACGAGAACGCCACCGTGTCCATCAACTACACCTCGGGCACCACCGCCCGGCCCAAGGGCGTCCAGCTCACCCACCGGAACTTCTGGCTCAACGCGGTCACCTTCGGCTGGCACCTGGCCATGACCGACCGCGACGTGTACCTGCACACCCTGCCCACCTTCCACTGCAACGGCTGGGGGATGCCCTACGCGGTCACCGCGATGGGAGTCCGGCACGTCGTCATCCGGAAGATCGACGGAGAGGAGATCCTGCGCCGCGTGGAGAGCGAGGGGGTGACCCTCTTCAACTGCGCGCCGGCGGTGATCGCGGCGGTGCTCGACGCGGCCGCCGCCCGTCGGGCGAAGGGCGTGGCGGTGCCCGGGAAGGGCCGGGTGCGGGTGGTCA
>DATFUK010000477.1:0-4979 GCA_035260865.1 Candidatus Methylomirabilota bacterium
GATCCACACCGCGGCGAGCCAGTCGTCCTGCTGGCCCTTGTCGAGCACGACCTGGAGGGTGGCGAGCCAGATCGCCATGAACGCGAGCCCCCAGTAGTCGATGCGCCGCAGGGTGGTGCGCCGCAGGTACGGCGGATCCTCGATGAAGGTCTGGGTCATGAGGAGCGCGAGAAAGCCGACCGGCAGGTTGATGTAGAAGATCCATCGCCACGAGTAGCTGTCGGTGATCCAGCCGCCGAGCGTGGGGCCCATGATCGGCGCCACGATCACGCCCATCGAGTAGGCGGCCATCGCGCGGCCGCGCCGGGACGGATCGAAGCTCTCGAGCAGGATGGCCTGGGCGATCGGCTGGAGCGCGCCGCCCCCGATGCCCTGGATCACGCGGGCCAGGATCAGCATCTCGAGGCTGTACGCGGCCCCGCACGCGGCGGAGGCGAGCGTGAAGATGATGATGCACGTGAGCAGGAAGCGCTTGCGGCCGAACGCGGCGCTCAGCCACGCGGTGACCGGCAGCACGATCGCGTTCGAGATCAGGTAGCTCGTGAGGACCCAGGTGGCCTGCTCGGGGGTGGCCGAGAGGCTGCCCGCGATGTGCGGCAGGGCCACGTTCGCCACCGAGGTGTCGAGCACCTCCATGAAGGTGCCCAGCATCACGGAGATCGCGATGAGCACCGGGCTCGAGCGGGGCCGCCACTCGGCCGCGGCGTCCGCGGGCGGAGCGGTCGGCGGGTTCTCGTCTGCCATGTGCTTGACGGGGCTCGGTGCCGCCCGCCATTATAAGCACGAATCCAATGACCGACCTGGACCAGGAAGGAATATCCGGGCGGCTGCGCGCCCGATTTTCCGCCTATCAGGACGGGCCGCCGCGCCGCCGCTACCTCCTCCTCGCGATCGTCGCCGTGGTGCTCGTCCTGGCCGGCTACTCCGGGTATCTGCTCTACTACTGGCGCTACCACATCTCCACCGACGACGCCTACATCACCGCCCGCATCGCGCCGATGAGCGCGCGCATTCCGGGCATCGTGGTCGAGGTGCTCGTCAACGACAACCAGGACGTGAAGGCGGACCAGGTGCTGGTGCGCCTCGATCCGCGCGACTACGGGGTCGCGGTGGCGCAGGCCCGCGCCGCGGTCGCGAGCGCCAAGGGCGAGCTCGAGACCGCGGTCGCGGGCGTGCCCCTGACCGATGAATCCACCCGCAGCCTCGTGCAGCAGGCGGACGCGGTGCTGGGGGCCACCCAGTTCGGCAGCGAGATGGCGCGCCATGATCTGGAGGAGCGGCGCGGGCTGCTCCAGGCCAAGCAGTCGGCGGTGGCGGCGGCGGACGCGGCGGTGCGGGCGGCCCAGGCCGATTACGAGCGGAGCAGGAACGATCGCGATCGCATGGCGTCGCTGGTGAAGGCGAACCTGGTGGCCCAGCAGGAGTGGGAGCACGCGGACGCGACGTTCAAGACCGCGGAGGCGGTGCTCGACGCGGCCCGCAAGCGGTTCGACCAGGCGCGCAGCGAGGTCGTCCAGGCCGAGGCCTCGCTGCGGACGCAGCAGGCCGCGATCAGCCAGTCGGTGCGCCGGGTCGACGAGAGCCGCGCCTCGCTCGACAACGCGCGCACCCAGCGCCAGCAGGTGCGGCAGCGCCAGGCCCAGGTCGAGGCGGGACAGGGGCGGCTCGCCCAGGCGCTCGCCAACCTGCAGCAGGCGGAGCTGAACCTGGTCTACTGCACGATCCGCGCGCCGATGCCGGGCCGCGTGAGCCGCAAGTCGGTGGAGATGGGGCAGGTGGTGTCGGTCGGGCAGGCCCTCCTCGCGGTGGTGGACCTCGACGACGTGTGGGTGATCGCCAACTACAAGGAGACCGAGCTGACCCACGTGCGACCGGGCCAGCGCGCCACCGTCACGGTGGACACCTACCCGGGCAAGACCTTCAAGGCGCGCGTGGATTCGATCCAGGCCGGCTCCGGCGCGGTCTTCTCGCTGCTGCCGCCCGAGAACGCCACCGGCAACTTCGTGAAGGTGGTGCAGCGCGTGCCCGTGAAGCTCGTGTTCGAGCCCGGAGAGAACGCTCAGCACCTCCTGGTGCCCGGCATGTCCGCGGTCCCGATCATCGCGATCCGCTAACCCGGAGAGGTCCATGAAGACCGACGTCCTCCTGATTCCGGTCGGCGCGCGCTACGCGGAGATGCGGGCGGCCGCGCTCGCCGCCGAGGCGGCCGGCTTCGACGGCCTGTGGACCTGGGATCACCTGCGCGATCCCGACGAGCGCGCGGAGGCCGGGGTGCCCGAGGCCTGGACGACGCTCACCGCGCTCGCCGAGGTCACCCGGCGCCTCACCCTGGGTCCGCTCGTGCTCAATACCGGGCTGCGGCATCCCGGCCTGCTCGCCAACATGGCGGCCACGCTCCAGCAGGTCTCGGGCGGGCGCCTGCTGCTGGGCCTGGGCGCCGGCGCCACCCGGACGATGTCGTACGCGCGGGAGCAGGAGGCGCTCAACATGGAGGTCTCGCCGGATCGCGTGCGCGCCGAGCGGGTCGCCGAGACCGCGCAGGTGCTCCGCCGCCTGTGGACCGGGGACGAGTCGAGCTTCGTGGGCGCGCAGTTCCGGCTCGATCGCCCGTCGGGTTTCTTGCGCCCCGATCCGCCGCCGCCCATCATCGTCGCGGGCTTCGGCCCGCGGATGGCCGGCATCGCGGGCCGGTACGGCGACGGCTTCAACACCCAGGCCATGCACCCGAACCTCGCCGAGCTGGCCCGGGTGGCGCGCGAGGCCCACGCCGCGTCGGGCCGCGATCCCGCACGGTTCAGCGTGAGCGTCTTCGCGGGCTTGAGCGAGCGGTGGCTCCGCCCCGAGGCGCCCGAGCGCGCCCGTCTCGAGCGGGTGGGCGTGGACCGCCTGATCCTCCTGGTGTCGCCCCCCTACGACCTCGGCGGTCTTCGCGTCCGGTAGGCCCCCTCACCCTGCCCTCTCCCCCTTCGGGGGCGAGGGAGGGTTCTCTTCGTCTAATCCTCTCCCCTCTGGGGAGAGGACAGGGTGAGGGGTAGGCGGTAGCCCTTCACGAGGAAGCCCGGCGCCGGCGTGAAGTCCAGCTCCGGCGCGCGCGCGAACCCCATGCGCTCGTAGAGCCGCATCGCGACGGCCATCACGTCGGTGGTGTGCAGCGTCAGCGCGGGCGCGCCGGCGGCCCGCGCCCGGCTGATGCATTCCTCCATGAGCGCGCGGGCCACGCCCTTGCCGCGCGCGGATGGGGCCACCGCGAGGAGACGCACCTCGGGCGAGGCGAGCGTGAACGAGGTGCCGTCGGGAGTTGCGAAGACCGTCCCGGCGGGCAGGAGCAGCACGGTGCCGACGAGCGCGCCGCCGTCCTCGGCCACGATCTGCGCCGCCGTCCCCACGTCGGCGAGCGTCGCCTGGATGCTCCGCCGGTACACCGTCCAGAACGGCGGGGTGAGGCTCGCCGCGTACTGCTCGTACGCGGCGAGCGTCACCGCCAGGATGGCGTCGCGATCGCCCGGGCGCGCGTCGCGGATCGCGGTCACGCCGCCGCGGACTTGACCTCGCCCGCGAGCCGCTCCATCGCGCGCACCATCGCGGGGATGCCCGCGCGCGGCAGGTCGAACGTCATCCAGGCCGCGCCCATGCCCCGCACCCGCTTGATGTCGCCGGCCACCTCGGCCACCGAGCCCTGGAAGGCGGCGCGGCCGGCGCCCTTGGCGGTGTCGGTCAGGTCGAGCATGTTGCGCGGGGAGAGCCCGAGCGTATCGCGCCGCCCGGTGCGGCTGGCCAGGTCGCGGAGCGTGGCGTAACCCTTCTCGATCTCGTCGAGCCCGAGCGCCAGGGGATGCCAGGCGTCGCCCAGCTCGGCGCAGCGCCGGACCGCGGGCCCGGAGACCGCGCCGGGCGAGCCGCCCACCCAGATCGGGGGATGCGGCCGCTGGACCGGCCGCGGGGAGAAGGTGGCGCCCGAGAAGCTCACGTGCTTGCCGCTGTACTGCGGGATGTCGGCGGCGAACGCGGCCTTGATCGCGCGGATGTAGTCGTCGCTGAGCTGCCCGCGCTGGCGGAACGGCAGGCGCAGGTCCACGAACTCGGCCTCGTCCCAGCCCACTCCGACCCCGAAGATGAAGCGCCCGTTCGAGGCCTGGTCCACGGTGGCCGCCGACTTGGCCGCGACCAGCGCGTTGCGATAGGGGAGGACGATGACGCTGGCGCCCAGGCTGATGCGCTGCGTGCGTCCCGCCAGGAAGGCGAGCAGCGCGAAGGGATCCGGCCAGTGCCCGCCGTAGTGCTGGGTGGTGGCGGGCTTGGCCAGGATGTGGTCGGGGACGAAGACCCCGTCGAGCCCCAGCTGCTCCGCGCGCGTCGCCAGTGATTCCGCTTCCGCTACCGTGAGTTGCCAGATGGGAAGTACCACGCCGTACTTCATGGCTGCTCCTCCTTTGGAGTCACATCACGAGTGCGTCGACGATCTCGTATCGCTCCGTCGTCACCTGGGCCCCGGTGGCCGCCGACGTGGCGGCCTGACGGCGCCGGCGCGCTTCCTCGCTCGCCCGCATCGCCTCCTCGCTCTCCCAGAGGGTGACGATGAGGGCCTTGCCGCTCTCGCGGTCGACGAGCCAGTAGGCCGCCTTGAGACCGGCGTCCTGTCGAATGCTGGGCTTGACGTGCTCACGTCCGCGCTCGATCCACCGCTCCAGCTCCTCGGGGGATCCCTGCCAGGCACCGAGTCGGGCAAACATGGCGCTACCCTCCGGGCCCCGAGGCTACACGTTTGCCCCGGCGGGGACAACCAACCTCAGGGTAGGCAGGCTCAGGGCGGGCGTCAGGGCGCGGTCACGCGGGCGGAGACCGGTGCGCCGCCGCAGGACGGCAGGCCGGCGATGATGAGGTCGGCGGTGGCGAGGTTGGTCGCCACCGGGACGTTGTGGACGTTGCACACGCGGAGCAGCGCGCGGATGTCCGGATCGTGCGGCTGGGCGAAGAGGGGA
>DATFUK010000478.1:0-6070 GCA_035260865.1 Candidatus Methylomirabilota bacterium
CCGCCGCTACTACCCGCTCTACACCAAGGCGGCCGAGCTGGGCATCCCGGTGCGCATCTACTCCTCGATGAATTACGCCAACGATCGCCCCTACGATCTCGGCCACCCGCGGAACCTGGACCAGGTGGCGATGGACTTCCCGGAGCTCAAGATCATCGGCGGGCTCGGCGGCTGGCCCTGGGTGAACGAGATGGTCGCGCTGGTGCGCCGGCATCCGAACCTGCACATGGACACCTCCGCGCATCGCGGACGATACCTGGGCCAGCCCGGCTCGGGCTGGGAGATGCTGATGCAGTTCGGCAACACCCTGATCCAGGACAAGGTGCTGGTCGGTCTCTCCGCGGGGCTCGTCGGGCAGCCGTACGAGACGCTGATCCAGGAGTATCTCGCGCTGCCGCTCAAGGATTCGGTCAAGGAGAAGTGGCTCTACGGCAACGCGGCCCGCATCTTCGGGCTGGCGTGAGGCGGTCATGAGCGAGACCTTCGGACTTCCGGATTCCGGCCGCGGCGGCGCGCTCGCCGGGGTCGTGATCGTGGAGCTGGCCGAGACCCCGGCCGGCGAGATGGCGGGCGGCCTCCTGGCCGATCTCGGGGCCACCGTGATCAAGATCGAGCCTCCCGCCGGCTCGCCCATGCGGCGGCGCGGGCCCGGTGTCGACGGCGAGGATTCGCTCGCCTTCCAGTCGGAGAACCGCGGCAAGTATTCGGTGCGGGCCGAGCTCGGGGAGCTCGCGACCGAGCCGTGGCTGGCGCGGCTGCTCGCCACCGCCGACGCGCTGGTGGAGGATCTCGGGCCGGGGCGCCTCGAGGCGGCCGGGCTGGCCCCGGCGGCGCTCGAGCGCGGCAACCCGCGGCTCGTCACCCTGCGCGTCTCGCCGTTCGGGCAGACCGGGCCGCTGGCCGGCGAGCGCGGCGACGACCGCATCGCCCAGGCGTTCTCCGGCGTGCAGTTCGTCACCGGCTTCCCGGATCGCGCCCCGCTGGCCGTCACGGTGCCGCTGGCCGAGAGCTGGACCGCGATCCACGGCACGAGCGGGCTGCTGATGGCGATCTTCCACGCCCGGCGCAGCGGCCGCGGGCAGGTGGTGGACCTCGGCCTCTACCAGACCGCGCTGCGGATGCAGGAAGAGGTGGTCGTGCGCCACGACCGGAGCGGGACGGTGGCCGAGCGCCTCGGCACCGAGTCGCCCATCGTGGTGCCGGCGAACGTGTACCGGACGCGCGACGGCGGATGGATCGCGGTCTCCGGCGCGGGCGATCAGCCCTTCGCGCGTCTCTGCGAGGCGATCGAGAGTCCGGACGCGCCGAAGGATCCGCGCTTCGCGACGCCCGCCGCGCGGCTCCAGAACCGGCCGGCCTCCGACGCGCTGGTCGGCACCTGGATCGCCGCGCACGACCAGGCCGACGTCGAGGCCCGCTTCGCCAAGGCCGGCGTGGCCGGGACCGCGGTGCGCTCGGCGGACGACATCGTGGAGGATGCCCACGTGAAGGCGCGCGAGGCCATCATGCGTCTGACGTCGGCGACCGGCCGGGAGTTCCTCGCGCCCGCGGCGGTGCCGAAGCTCACGCGGACCCCGGCCGCGCCTGCGCGGCGCGCCCCGCGACTCGGCGAGCACTCCGACGCCGTGCGGTCGGCGATGGAGCGGCTCGAGGCCCGGCCGCGGGTCGACGCGCCGGATCGGACGCCGTCCGGGGGATGGGGCCCGCTGCGCGGGGTCCGCGTGCTCGATCTCTCGCAGTGGCTGGCGGGCCCCGCGGCCGCCGCCCTCCTCGGCGACTTCGGCGCCGACGTGATCATGGTCGAGCTGCCGAGCGTGGCCGCGGATGCCCAGGGCCGCAAGAGCCCGGGCTTCGTCGTCACCAACCGCAACAAGCGCAGCATCACGCTCGACGTGCGCGCGCCCGCCGGCCGGGAGGCGTTCCTCGCGCTGGTCCGGCAGAGCGACGCGATCGTGGAGAACTTCCGTCCGGGTACGCTCGAGCGCTGGGACCTGGCGCCGGCCACGCTCCTCGCGGCCAATCCGCGGCTCGTGCTGCTGCGCTCGTCCGGGTTCGGGCAGAGCGGGCCCTACACCGCGCGCGCCGCGTTCAACCCGGTCGGGCTGGCCTTCGGCGGGATCACCTATCTCAACGGCTGGCCGGACCGCCCGCCGCTCCGCGACGGCGCCATGGCCGGCGATTACTCCACCGCGCTCTTCAACGTGCTGGGCATGGTCGCCGCGCTGCTGCGGCGCGACGCGGATGGCCAGGGGCAGGTGGTGGACACCGCGATGTTCGAGGCCGCCCTGCGCCAGACCGGCGACCTGCTGGCGGTGCGCAGCGCGCTCGGCCTCCGCCGCGAGCGTGCCGGCGGGGAGTCGCCGCTCTACCCGGCCAGCGTCACCGTGGAGGCCGCCGACGGTCGCTTCGTGGCGGCATCGGCGCCGTCCTGGCGCGACGTCGCGGACGCGCTCGCGCGCCTGGGCCGGCGGCCGCCCGAGGAGCCGGCCAGCGTCCGCGAGGACGTGGCCAAGCTGGTGGGCGCGCTCCCGGCCGCCGAGGCGGTCGCCGCGCTTCGCGGGGCCGGGCTCGCCGCGAGCGCGGTCAACTCGGTGGCCGACCTGGTGCGCGAGCCGCATTGCTGGAGCCGCGGCGACCTGGTGCGGCTCGCCCATCCGGAGATGGGCGAGATCGTCACGCAGGGGATCGTGCCGTCGCTCTCGCGCACCCCGGGCCGGGTGGCCGGCTGGTCCCGCGCGCCGGGATCCGACAACGAGGCCGTGCTCGGCGAGCTGCTGGGCTACACCGCGGCCCGCATCCGCGAGCTCGGATGACGTCCCGTCGAGGACCGAGTCAGATCTCCATCAAGTCCTTGGCGACGATGATCTGGCCCTTGAAGTGCGCCCGGGCCAGGTCGATCCACATCTGATCCGTGAGCCGCTCGTCGTCAGCTGGCACGAGATGCGACAGCACGAGAATCTTCACGCCGGCGGCGGCCGCCACCTGACCGACCTCCTCGACCGGGGTGTGACTGTCGATGATGTGCTTCTTCAGGGTCGTCGCATTGGGACTGAAGGACACCAGCCGATCGACACCCGGTACCCACATCGCTTCGTGCACCAGAACGTCGGCGCCGCGCGCGAGCTTCACGAGGTTGTCGGAGCGGTGCGTATCCCCCGAGATGACGATCGACCGGTCGGGCGCGTCGAATCGGTAGGCGAACGCGTCGGGGACGAGGGGATGCTCGACGCGGGCGGCGGTCACCTTCAGGTTCTCATCCTGCATCACCGGCCCGTCCTGCGTGATTTCGTGGGGATGAATGAGCGGCACGAGAGGGACGCGCCCCTCGTCCGCGATGCGCACGTCGATGTCGGGCGCGCTCATCTCGAAGAAGAGCCGGGTGATCTTCTCGAGGGGGGGCGGGCCCCACGTGTCGACCCGCGTGCGGAGCCCACTGGCCCACGCAAGCAGCAGCAGGTTGCCATAGTCCGCGTTGTGATCGGAGTGGTGGTGCGTGACGAAGACGTGCCGGACCCTGGCCAGCGTCACGCCGGCCAGCACGAGCTGGCGGGCCACGCCGTTGGCGCAGTCGACGACGTAGGGCACGTCGTTGGCCAGGATGACCTGCGCGGTCGACATGGCGCTCTTGCGGGGGCGCGGCCCGCCGCCGGTGCCGAGCAGGATCAGGCGGGTCTTCGAGGGTGGAGCGGGGCCGGTCGTTTGCGCGTGCATACGTCGGCTGGTCGGAATGACCCCTCCTGCGATTGTTGCGCCCGCACCGAGCAAGAATCCCCGTCTCGTCGTCATCGCACGTCTCCCTCTTGCGTGGCAATGCTAGCGCACCTCAGCGCCCGCGTGTCACCTTCCTGGCGGAGCCCGGAGCGGCGGCCCTTGACGACGCGCCCGCGATGAGTACTATCACCGCGGGTGCCGGATGGGACCGGGCCGTCGTTGCCCCGGGAACACCTCCGTGGCAGGCGGCTCGACACCCCGAAGGCAGACGCGCCGTGCACAGCTTTCGTGGAGGGCCATCCCATGCGACACCTGCGATTCCCGCTGGCGAGCTTCGTCATCCTCGCGCTCGCGCTGCTCTTCCTCGCTCCGCCCACCGCGGACGCCCAGATCGCCCCGGCGTATCCGCAGGACGACAAGCTGGCCAGCGAGCCCGCGCCCTGGACGGTGCCCGGCAAGTGGGGCGCGCGCGGCAACTGGGGGCGCTGGGGCGAGCAGGACAAGCGCGGCATGCTCAACTTCCTCACGCCCGACCTGATCGTGAAGGCGGCGGGCCTGGTGAAGCAGGGCAAGGTGTATCCGCTCGGCGAGGAGATGCACAGTGATCTGCCCCGCGCGATCACCCCGAGCCGCTTCGGCGTGCAGATCATCCACGAGAACGACGGGTACGATCGGGTGACGCAGGCCGGGCAGTTCGACCCCAAGCGCAGCCAGGGCGCGGCGAGCTTCACGATCATGCACAACCACGTGGGCACGCATCTGGACACGTTCGCGCACATCTTCCGGGAGAACTCGCTCTACAACAACATGCCGCCCCCGAAGCCGGTGGGCACCGTGCACGGCGACGCGGCGAGCGTGCGGTTCATGGTGGGGCGCGGCGTCCTCCTCGACGTGGCCAAGTACAAGGGCGCGGATCCGCTCCCCGTCAACTACTGGATCACCACCGAGGATCTCCAGAACACCGCCAAGGCGGAGGGCGTGACGATCCAGAAAGGCGACATCCTCCTCATCCGGACGGGCTGGCGCAAGATGTGGGACGAGCCGGGGCCGGACGGCAAGGTGGACCCGATGCACACCAAGTACCTGCAGCCGGAGCCCGGCCTCGGGCCCGACACCCTCCGCTTCCTGAACGACATGGAGATCGTGGCGATCGGCGCCGACACCGCGGCGGTGGAGTGGAACTTCCCGCTCCAGCCGGGCTACTCGCGCAAGGCGTTCGGGGGCTTCCAGGGCCTGCCGCTGCACGTCGACTTCATCTGGAATCGCGGCGCCTACATCCTGGAGATCCTGAACCTGGACGAGCTGGCCAAGGACCAGGCCTACGAGTTCCTCTTCGTCGTCGCCCCGCTCCTGCTGCGGGGCGGAATCGGCGTCCCGGTCAACCCGATCGCGATCCGGTAGGGGACACGATGGCGGGCGGGACGTCCGGGACGGCGCCCCGCCCGCCCCGTGATCCGGAGCACACGATCACGCCGGCGGCCGGCGATGCGGTGACCCTGCGCGGGGTGACCAAGGCGTTTCCGCTCGCGGAGGGCCGCATGCTCCAGGCCCTGGCCGTCGAGCACCTGGCGGTGCCGGTCGCCAGCCGCACGGTGGTCAGGGGCCGCAGCGGCTCGGGCAAGACGACGCTGCTCAATCTCATCGCGGGCGTCTCGACGCCGACCGGCGGCTCGATCGTGGTGGGCGGGACCGAGATCACCGCGCTGCCCGAGCCGGCGCGCGACCGGTTCCGGGCCGCGCAGATCGGCTACGTCTTCCAGGCCTTCAACCTCCTGCCCGCGTTCAGCGCGCTCGAGAACGTGATGCTCGCGATGACGTTCGCGCGCGTCGTGCCGCGCGGCCGGCAGCGCGCGCGGGCGCGCGAGCTCCTCGGCCGGCTCGGGCTGGGCGCCCGCCTGGCCCACAAGCCGGCGCAGCTCTCCCGCGGCGAGCAGCAGCGGGTCGCGATCGCGCGCGCGCTGGCGAACGATCCCCCGTTGATCCTGGCGGACGAGCCCTGCGCCAGCCTGGACGCGGAGACCGCGCGGGAGGTGCTCGCGGTCTTCCTCGAGGTCTGCCGGCAGGAGGCCCGCACCCTGCTCATCGTCTCCCACGACGACGCCGTGCTCGCCGAGGGGGACCGGCTGCTCGACATGGCGGAGCTCAATGCGCCGGCGGGTGGCGCGTGACGCTCCTCACCATCGCGTGGCGCTATCTCCAGGGACGGCTCGTCACCAGTCTGCTCACGACCGTCGCGATCGGCCTGGGGGTCGGCCTGATCGTCGCCACCGTGCTCCTGACCGGCGGCATCAAGGAGGGGTTCATCGAGGGGGCGACGGAGTACAGCCTGATCGTCGGCGCCAAGGGCAGCCCGACGCAG
>DATFUK010000479.1:0-4020 GCA_035260865.1 Candidatus Methylomirabilota bacterium
CCGCGGCCGCTACATCGAATCGAGCCTGCTGCGCGGCGGGGCGACGCTGCAGGCGGTTTCCATGATCCAGCACCACCTGGAGGACGGGAAGCCGCAGCCCGGCCTCACGCCCTCGGGCACCTTCAAGGCGAGCGACGGCTGGATCAACCTGACGATCCTGCGCGACGCGGAGTTCCCCGTCCTCTGCGACGCGCTCGAGATTCCCGCGGCCAAGGGCGATCCGCGCTTCGCCACCAACGACTCCCGCTTCGCCAACGTGGCCGCGCTCAACGCGGCCCTCGAGCCAGCCTTCACCCGGCGCACCACCGCGGACCTCTCGGCGCGGCTGCGGGCCGCCCGGCTCATGCACCAGCGCGTGAGCACGTACCTCGAGTTCCTCGACGACCCGCAGGTGAAGGCCACCGGGGCGGTGGCCTGGATCGAGCAGCCCGGCATCGGCCGCGTCCCGGTGCCCCAGGTGCCGGGCCTGCCGCCCTTTCGCAGCGGCACCCCGCTCGCGGTGGCGCCCTCCCTCGACCAGCACCGGAAAGAGATCCTGGCCGAGCTGGAGTAGGGCGATGGACGTGTCACTCGCATGCTTCGCCTAGCCTCGACGAGGTGTGGCGCATCCGCGAGGAATGCATCGCGGCCCTGAGCGCGCCAACCGGCTGAGAGGAGGCCAAGTGGAATACAAGCTGTTCGCGGTCAGGGTGTTCGTCACCGACTGGAAGCGCGCGATCCGCTTCTACTCCGAGACGCTGGGGATGACCATCGCCTACCAGAGTGACGAGATGGGGTGGGCGCAGATGGCACCCGGCGAAGGGCAGCTCGCCCTCGAGCGGGTCGATCCGTCCGATGAGGAAGGCCGGGCGCTGGTCGGGCGCTTCGTCGGTGTGTCCCTTCAGGTCCCTGACATCTTTGCGACCTGCAAGGTGCTGGCGGAGCGCGGTGTCGAGTTCGTTGGCCCCCCGGAGAAGCAGTCGTGGGGTGGTGTGCTGGCCCATCTCCGCGACCCCGATGGAAACATCCTGACCCTGCTCGGCCCCCGCGGTCCCGAGCAGTGAGGCCTCAGCGGTAGGTCGATCAGCTCCTGCCGCCGCCATCTCGGCGGCTGTCAGGCTCGCGCGAGCGCCGGGACTGTCCCCGACGCTCGCTGCCCGCCAGCACGAGGCGCTCCGCCGCGGTGTGACCTCGGCGCAAGCGGGTGAGAGCAGGGCGGGCGCCTGACCACGGCTACTTGCCGTCGGGAGCCCGGGTCCAGCAAGAACGCGCAAGTAGCCGCCGGAATCCTTCTGCTCGCAGGAGCCCTCCTACTCGATGACAGCCAGCCGGTGTCTGGCGAGCCGGCGACAGGGGGGGCACATGGGCGAGCTCGAGGGGAAGGTGGCGGTCGTGACGGGGGCCTCGAAGGGTATCGGCGCGGCCATCGCGAAGGGACTGGGCGCGGCCGGGGCCGCGGTGGTCGTCAACTACGCCTCCAGCCGGGAGGGCGCCGACCGCGTGGTGGCCGAGATCACCGGCAAGGGCGGCCGGGCCGTCGCGGTCCAGGGCGACGTGGCCAAGGCGGCCGACGTGCGGCGGCTCTTCGAGGAGACGCGGCGAGCCTTCGGGCCGGTCGACGTGCTGGTGAACAACGCGGGGGTGTACCAGTTCGACCCGATCGAGTCGGTGAGCGAGAGCGAGTTCCATCGGCAGTTCGACACCAACGTGCTCGGCCCGATCCTGGCCATCCAGCAGGCGGTCAAGCACTTCGGGCCCAAGGGCGGGAGCGTGATCAACGTCAGCTCGATTTCCAGCACCGCCGCGGTGCCGAACTCGGCGGTCTACTCGGCGACCAAGGCCGCGCTCGACGCGATGACCCGCGTGCTCGCCGCGGAGCTGGGGCCACGCAAGATCCGGGTGAATACCATCGCCCCCGGTGGGGTGGAGACCGAGGGCCTGCATCGCATGGGCATCTCGGGTAGTGACTTCGAGAAGCAGATGGTGGCCCAGACCCCGCTCGGTCGCCTGGGCCAGCCCGACGACATCGCGGGCGTCGCGGTATTCCTCGCCTCTGACGCCGCGAGGTGGCTGACCGGCGAGCGCATCGCGGCCTCGGGCGGGTTGCGGTAGCCCGGCTCGGAGGAGCCGCGCGCGGCGAGATCAGCGGAAAAGGTCGATCAGCTCCTGCAGCGCCGCCATCTGGTTGCCCTTCGCGGAGGAGGGCACCACGATCAGCGTCTTCACGCCCGCGGCGTACCAGGCCTCCACGCCGTCGCGCACCTCTGATGCGCTGCCGTAGAGCGTGACCTGGGAGAGCCAGCGGTCGGACATGAGCGACGGGATCGTGTCCTCCTGTCCCGCCGCGATGGCCTTGCGGATGGCCTGCATCTCGTCCTCGAAGCCCGCCTCGATCCAGTAGTTCTGGTAGTTCGGCAGCTTCACGTAGCCGGTCAAGGTCTTGCGGTTCACCGCGGCGGCGGCCGCGCGGTTGGTGTCGATGCAGGTGGGCACCATGTTGCCGATGAAGAAATCGGGACCGGTGCGCGCGGCGTCGGGGAGGGCCTTGAGCGACTCCGGCATGTGCGAGCGTGCCGCGTTGGCCCACACCGCGCCCTGGGCGATCTCGGCCGAGAGCGCCGTCATCTTCTTTCGAAGAGTCGCGAGCGTGATCGGGGGCAGCTCGCCCGCCAGCTTGGCACCCGCCCGGAGATCCTGCACGAAGCGGCGCATGTCCTCGAGCGGCTTGCCCGGCTTGATGCCGAGGCGATCGTGCGTCGGGCCGTGGCTGATCCCGACGCCGAAGCGGAAGCGCCCGCCGGACAGCTCGTGGATCAGCGCGGCGGTCTGGGCGAAGTCGAGGGCATGGCGGGTGTAGATGTTGGAGATGCTGGTGCCGAACGGGATGGTGCGGGTGGCGAGCGCGATGGCCTCGCAGAGGCCGAGGCCGTCGCCCAGGCTCGGGCAATAGAGCCCGGTGAAGCCCTCCTCTTCGAGACGCTTGGCCATCTCCACCGTGGCCTTGCGGCGGCCGGGGACGGCGGCGAGGCTGACCGCGGGCTTGCGCGTCACCGCCACGGGACCGCTCCGCCCCAGCGGTTGAAGGAGGTGGTCTCCGTGGTCGGCTTCCGCTTGCTCGGGCCGTACGGCACCGCCGGGTAGCCGAGCGGGATGCAGAAGTGGAAGGTCATCTCCTTGGGGATGTCGAACATCGCGTGGAAGCGGTCCATGACCTTGGCGTGCAGCGTGGTGGGCAGCGAGCCGATGCCGAGCGCGTGCGCGGCCAGCATGAGGTTCTGGCAGGCCGGGATCACCGAGTTGGCGCCGCCGCCGGGGGCGGTGAAGGCGAAGACCACGCACGGGACGTCCTTCATGTCCTCGGACAGGCCCATCGCCGAGCGGTGGTTCTTGTCGGTGAGCGGGATGTCCTCGGGCTTCGTCCACTTGTGGTCGTCCCAGCGCTTGGCCCACCACGCTTCCTTGTAGAGCGCGCCGAACTCGCGGATCTTCGCGCGGTCGTTCACGATCAGGAATCGCCCGGCTTGGTTGTTGCCGCCGTTGGGAGCCTTCACCGCGGCTTCCATCAGCAGGTGGAGATCCTCGACCGGGATGGGATCGGGGCGGAGCTTTCGAGTAGACCGCTGGGTGAAGATCGCGCTGCCGATGGGCATGGTCAGACGGTCCTGCATGGACTTACCTCCTGAGGGTGGACGTCACGCGGCGAGCACGCGCTCGAGCCAGCGGGCGACGTCGGCGATCTCTTCTGCCGAGACGGAGTGCGGGATCGGGTACTGGTGCCAGTCGATCCGGTAGCCGAGCTCGCCGAGCTGCGCGCGCCCCTGCTCGGCCATGGCCTGCGGGATCATCGGATCGTGGAGCCCGTGCGCCCAGAAGATCGGCACGTCGCGGTTCGCGGGCGACAGCTCGGTGTCGAGCGCGCCGGAGAGCGGCAGGTAGCACGAGAGCGCGAGGATGCCGGCGAGCCGGTCCGGGTGGCGCAGCCCCACGTGGAGCGCCATCGCGCCACCCTGGGAGAAGCCGGCGATCACGAGCCGGCCGGCG
>DATFUK010000480.1:0-4102 GCA_035260865.1 Candidatus Methylomirabilota bacterium
GCGGTGACGTAGGGATCGCACGCGAGCAGGCGCACGTCCCAGTTCACCAGCCGCCGCGCCACGTGCGAGCCCACCCGCCCGAGGCCGACCAGCCCCACCGTCTTGCCGAAGAGGAACTCGCCGCGATCGCCCCGCTGCGCCCATTCGCCGCGCCGCAGCTTCGCCTCGCTGTGCTTGATGCGCTTCTGGAGCATCAGGGTGACCGCCACCGTGGCCTCGGCCACCGCGATGAAGTTCTCGGGGGTCGGGCTGTTGGCGACGAGGATGCCGCGCTCGGAGGCGGCGGAAACCTCGATCTTGTCCACGCCGATGAAGGGCACGATGACCAGCCGGAGCTTCGTCGCCGCGTCCATCACCGCGCCGGTAATCGCGTCGAGGTGCGAGGCCAGGATCACGTGGCAGTCGCGGGCGGCGGCGCCCAGATCGGCCGCGCGGTAGGCGGCGCGCTCCGGCTGGTCGAGCGGCCGGCCGATCACCACCTCGTGCCCGGCCGCGCGGAGCGGGTCGAGCTCGGTCGCCGGTCCGCTGGGGCCCGAGGCGAGGATCTTCACGGCTTCTTGCAGATCACGTTCAGGACGACCTGGCGCTTCTCTTCCCGCACGATGCGCAGCCCGCGCCGGAGCGCGTCGCCGAGCGCGGCCGGATCCTCGACCTTCTCGCCGTGGCCGCCCGAAGCCTTGCAGATCATCTCGTAGTCCGGCGAGGGCTCGAGCGCGGTGAGCGGCATCGAGTCGGTGCGCACCGCCCAGCCGTCGCGCGCGTAGGTCTGCACCGCGCGCTTGACCGCGTTCCACGTGCGGTTGTTGAAGACCACGAACAGGACCGGCAGGTTGTAGGCGCGCGAGACGAAGTGCGACGCGGTGGGCGAGCCGAAGATGTAGGCGCCGTCGCCCACGCAGCAGATCACGCTGTGGTCGGGCGCGGCGAGCTTGGCCCCGAGGGCGGCGCCCAGGCCCCAGCCGAGCCCGCCCGAGGGCGGCGCCGCGAAGTAGCTGCCGGGCCGCGTGAACGTGCACTGGGGGGCGTCGAGGTCGTACTCGTTGACCACGATGGTGCGGTCGTCCACCAGCTCGCCGATCGCGCGGGAGAGCGCGAGCATATCGATGGGCGCGTCGCCCTGCACCGCCCGGCTCTTGGCGGCCGCGGCCTCGCGCCGCCGGGCGCCCGCCGCGGTCCAGCGCTGCCGCCGCTCCGCCACCGCCGCCCGGTCCACGCGCCGGGCCACCGCGTCCGCCAGCGCGGCCAGCGCCAGCCGCGGGGTGCCCGCCAGCGCGAGATCGGCGGGGAAGCCGCGCACCGGGTAGCGCGAGAAGAGCGGGTCCACGCCCAGGTGGACGACGCGCGTCTCGGGCTTCGGGCGGTTCATCTGCGGGAACCACGGCACGTCCGACTCGATGACCAGGATCGCGTCGGCCTCCGCCAGGTGCGGCGCGGCCTCGAAGCCGCCGTGCAGATCGTGATCTTGAGGGAAGTTCACGTAGGTGTGGAACTGGTCGAACACCGGCGCGCCGAGCGTCTCGGCCAGCCGCACCAGCACCGGCACCGCGGCCGGATCGCGGCCGAGCGCCTTGGTGATGATGATCGGATTGCGCGCGGAGGCGAGCATGGCCGCCGCCTCGTCGATCGCGCCGGGATCCGGCAGCGTCCCCGCGGGCACCACCGCGCGCGCGGGATCGGCGTACTCGATCGCGTCGTGGCGCTCGGCCAGCACCTCGCGGGGCAGCGTCAGGTAGACCGGGCCGCGCGGCTCGGACTGGGCCAGGGTCAGCGCCCGGTCCACCACCGTCTCGAGCTGGTCGAAGCGCTTGAGCTCGTAGTCCCACTTCACGAATTCGCGCAGCATCCCCGCCTGGTCGAAGGCCTCCTGCGCCCAGTGGATCGGCCGGTCGCGGCTGCCCGCGTCGCCCGCCTCGGTGATCGGGTTGCGCCCGGCCGAGAACAGCATGGGGATGTTCGAGCGCGCCGCGTTGATCACCCCGCCCGCCGCGTTGCCCGCGCCCACGATGACGTGGACCATCACCGCCTGCGCCCGGCCCGAGACCATGGTGTAGCCGTGAGCCATCGCCACCGCCGGCACCTCGTGCGGCACCGTGATGGGACGCGGGCTCGCCTGGCCCTGAGCCCCGCGGCGGGCATAGGCCTCGATGAGCGGCGCGAAATCAGTGCCCGCGTTGGCGAAGAAGTACTCGACCCCGCGGGCGGCCAGGAGCTCGAGGTAGGCGTCGGCGGTGGATTCGACGGTCGCTCGTTTCATCATGGTGCAGGGAGGGTAGCGCCGGGCCGAGGGGTGGTCAAGGACCATGCAGTTGCCGTAGAGTAGCCCCCCATGGCCATACAAACGACGACCTCAGGAACGGCCCACGACCTCGTGATTCGCGGTGGACTCGTCGTCGACGGCACCGGCGCCCCGGGCCGCCGCGCCGACGTGGCCGTGCGCGACGGCAAGCTGAGCGAGATCGGCGCGGTGAGCGGCCGCGGCGCCCGCGAGGTCTGGGCCCCCGGCCTGGTCGTCGCGCCCGGCTTCATCGATCCCCACACCCACTACGATGCCCAGATCACGTGGGACAGCCTCGCCTCCTGCTCGTCCTGGCACGGGGTGACCACGGTGGTGATGGGCAACTGCGGCTTCACGCTGGCCCCGTGCCGCGCCGAGGACCGCCTCACCCTGATGCGCATGCTCACCTACGTGGAGGGCATGCCGCTCGAGGCCCTCACCCAGGGCATCCGCTGGGAGTGGGAGACCTTCGCCCAGTACCAGGACGCGGTCGAGCGGATCGGCCCGTGGATGAACGTGGGCTGCTTCATCGGCCACTCGGCCATCCGCCAGTACGTGATGGGTGACGCGGCGTGGGAGCGCGAGGCCACCGCGGAGGAGATCGCGGGGATGAGCCGCCTCGTGACCGAGGCGATGGCCCTGGGCGCGGTGGGGCTCTCGTCGACCACCAACAAGAACCACGTGGGCGATCGCGGCCGCCCGGTGCCGAGCCGGCTCGCCCACGAGGACGAGCTGACGAGCCTCGTGCGGACCATGGGCGCCTCCGGCCGCGGCATCCTCGAGCTGACCATCGGGGGCACGCGGCCCGATCGGATCGCCGAGCTGGACCGCTTCGCCGAGCTGGCCCGCGCGGCCGACCGGCCGGTGACGCTGGTCTCGCTCCGCCACAACCCGTCGCGTCCCGAGGAGCACCGCGCGATCCTGGCACGCATCGAGGCGCTCGCGCGCGACGGGGTGGAGATTTATCCGCAGGTGACGACCTCGCCCCTGACCGCGACGTTCGACCTGGCGAGCGCGTTCGTGTTCTTCCGCTTCCCGGTGTGGAAGCGCGTGCTCGACGCCCCGGTGGGGAGCTGGCGGGCGCTCTTCCGCGACGCGGGCTTCCGCGAGGAGTTCCGGGCCTCGGTGGGCCGGACCCCGCTCTTCCAGGGGGACACCGCGCCGCTCCGCGTGCACGCGGTCGGCGCGGACGCGTTCAAGCCGTTCGTGGGCCTCGCCCTCAGCCAGGTCGCGGCCCGGCGCGGCCAGGACGTGATCGACGCCTTCTTCGACCTGGCGCTCGAGGACGATCTCCGGACCCAGTTCACGGTGGCGGTGATGAACACCGACGCGGCCTCGGTGGCCGAGATCTTCACCCACCCGCGCTCGCTGATCGGCCTCTCCGACGCGGGCGCGCACCTCACGCTGTTCTGCGAGGCGGGCCAGACGAGCCGCCTGCTCGGCCACTGGGTGCGCGAGCGCCGGGCGCTCTCGCTGGAGGACGGGGTGCGCCGCATCACGTCGATGCCCGCCGATCTCTTCGGCCTCCGCGACCGCGGGCGCCTGCAACCGGGGCTCGCCGCCGACATCACGGTGTTCGATCCGGACACCATCGCGGATCACGAGCCCGAGCTGGTGCACGATCTCCCGGGCGGTGGGCCGCGGCTGGTACAGCGGGCCAGCGGCATCAAGTGGTCGTTCGTCAACGGCCAGGCGGTCATCGAGGACGGGCGGCTCCCCGAGCCGGCGGGAACCCGCGGTCCTGGCCGCTTGCTGCGCGCGTCATGAAGTTCGGGATCTTCTACGAGCATCAGCTCCCGCGGCCCTGGGGCCCGGACAGCGAGTACC
>DATFUK010000481.1:0-8260 GCA_035260865.1 Candidatus Methylomirabilota bacterium
TGCGCCACTACCGCGGCGTCAACGAGACGATCTCGAGCCTGCTCCTGACCTACATCGCCATCGCGGTGTTCAACCACCTCGTCGAGGGGCTGCTCCGCGATCCCGCCAGCCTCAACAAGCCCTCCACCATGCCCATCGGCGAGGCGAACATGCTCGGGCACCTGCCCGGGCTCGACGTCCACTGGGGGCTCGGCTTCGGCGTGATCTTGTGCGTGGCGATGTACGTCCTCGTCGCGCGGACCACGGTGGGCTTCGCCCTGCGCATCGTCGGCGGCAGCGGGCGCGCGGCGCGGCTGGCCGGGCTGCCGGTGGGCGGCCTCGTTCTGGCCGCCTGCGGGCTCGGCGGCGCCGCCGCGGGCCTGGCCGGCATGGTCGAGGTGGCCGCCGTGCACGGCACCGCGAACGCCTCGCTCGTCGCCGGCTACGGTTACGGGGGCATCCTCATCGCGTTCATCGCCCGCCAGCAACCGCTGGCGATCGTGCCGGTGGCCGTGCTCGTCGGCGGCATCTCGGCGAGCGGGGGCATGCTCCAGCGTCGGCTCGACCTGCCCGATGCCACCGTCCTCGTGCTCCAGGGGGTGGCCTTCATGGTCATCCTCGCGAGCGAGGCGCTCTACGGCCGCCTGAAGATCTTCCGGCCGGCGGCGTGAGCGATGACCGGGATCGGCTGGTGGGGCGTGCCGCTCGCGGTGCTCGCCGGCGCGATCCGCCTGAGCACGCCGTTCCTGTTCGTGAGCCTCGGCGAGTGCATCACCGAGAAGAGCGGGCGGATCAACCTCGGGCTCGAGGGCATTCTCGTGATGGGGGCGATGGTCGGCTACGCGGTGTCGTACCGAACGGGTGACCCGTGGGTCGGCGTATTCGCCGCGGGGGGCGCCGGCTTCGCCCTGGGGCTCATGCACGGGTTCGTGTGCAGCCTGCCCCGGGTGAACGACATCGCGGTGGGGATCGGGCTCATGCTGCTCGGCACCGGCCTCGCCTTCTTCCTCGGCAAGCCGTACGTGCAGCCGGAGGCGTCGATGCTGTCGTCGCTCCCGCTGGGCGCGTGGAGCACGTCCCCCCAGGTGCGGACCGCACTCGGGGTGAACCCGCTCTTCGTCATCGGGCTCGCGCTGGCGCTCGGGCTCGGGTGGGCCTTCCGCCACACGCGCTGGGGGCTCGTGACCCGCATGGTCGGCGACAGCTCGGACGCCGCGCGCGCCATGGGCTACCGCGTGCCGGCGGTGCGGACGCTCGCCACCGCCCTCGGCGGCTTCCTCGCCGGCGTGGGCGGCTCGTCCCTGTCGTTGTACTATCCCGGGAGCTGGACGGAGGGCCTGTCGAGCGGGCAGGGGTTGATGGCGGTGGCGCTGGTCATCTTCGCGCGCTGGGATCCCCTCCGCTGCTTCTACGCGGCGCTCCTGTTCGGTGGCGCGAGCGCGCTGGGCCCGGCGCTCCAGTCGATCGGGATCAGCGGCGGCTACTATCTGTTCAACGCCGCGCCGTACGTGGTGACGCTCGGGATCATGATCGCGACGTGCTCGCCGCGCCGGACGCTCGCGGGCGCCCCCGGCGAGCTGAGCATCAACCGCTAGCGCGCCCCCGGCGCGTGAGCGCAGCGAGGTGACGACGATGACGCAGCGTTTCGTAGTGGCCGACCCGTATCCGTGGCCGTACGACGGCGATCTCCGTCCGGGCAACACCGCCCTCCTGGTCATCGACATGCAGACCGACTTCTGCGGCGTCGGCGGCTACGTCGACGTGATGGGCTACGACCTCGCGCTCACGCGCTCGCCCATCAAGCCGATCCAGGCCGTGCTCGAGGCCGCGCGCGCTGCGGGCTTTCACGTGATCCACACGCGGGAAGGGCACCGGCCGGACCTGTCCGACCTGCCCGCCAACAAGCGCTGGCGGTCCCGCCGCATCGGCGCCGGCATCGGCGACCCCGGTCCCTGCGGCCGCATCCTCGTCCGCGGGGAGCCCGGGTGGGAGATCATCCCCGAGCTGGCGCCCGCCCCGGGCGAGGCGGTCATCGACAAGCCCGGCAAGGGCTCGTTCTGCGCCACCGACCTCGAGCTGATCCTCCGCACCCGCGGCATCACGAACCTCGTGCTCACCGGCATCACCACCGACGTGTGCGTGCACACGACCATGCGCGAGGCCAACGACCGCGGCTTCGAGTGCCTGCTCCTCGAGGACTGCACGGGGGCCACCGACGCGGGCAATCACCGCGCCGCGGTCAAGATGGTCACGATGCAGGGCGGCGTGTTCGGCGCGGTGGCCCGCTCCGAGGCCTTGCTCGCCGCCCTCGAGCGCCGCGCGTGACCGCGACCGCCCTCGAGCTCGAGGTGATCGGCCTCACCAAGCGCTTCGGGGGCTTCACCGCCCTCGACGACGTCTCGCTCCGCGTGGCCGCTGGATCGTTCCACGCCCTTCTCGGGGAGAACGGCGCGGGCAAGAGCACCCTCGTGAAGTGCGTGGTCGGCTACCAGCGGCCCGACGCGGGCGCGGTCCTCGTCGGGCTCCGGGAGCGGGACATCCGCTCCCCGGCCGACGCGCACGCCCTCGGCGTCGGCATGGTCTACCAGCACTTCACGTTGGTGCCGAGCATGACGGTGGCGGAGAACCTGGTGATGGCGCGCGACGACGTGCCGCTCCGCGTCCAGTGGCGGCGCGAGCGCGAGCGGCTCGCCGCCTTCATGACCACCGTCCCGTTCGCCCTCGATCTCGACCGGCCGGTGTGGCAGCTCGCCGCCGGCGAGAAGCAGAAGGTCGAGATCCTCAAGCTGCTGTACCTCCGCCGGCGCCTCGTCATCCTCGACGAGCCGACCTCCGTCCTCACGCCCGCCGAGGCCGACGAGGTGCTCGGCATGCTCCAGGCCATGGCCCGGGCCGGCCGGGTGACCGTGCTCATGATCACCCACAAGTTCCGCGAGGTCATGGCGTTCGCCGACGCGGTGTCGGTGCTGCGCCGGGGCCGGCTCGCCGGTGAGGGGCGGGTGCCCGAGCTGACGCCCGCACGCCTGGCCGAGATGATGGTGGGCGCGCGGGAGATCCCCGAGGCCCAAGCCGAGCGCATGAACGGGTGGGATCCGGGCCGGGCGGCCCGCCTGGTCATCGACGGGCTCGTGGTCGAGGACGAGGCCGGGCTCGTCGCGGTGGACCGCGTCTCCCTCGCGGTGCGCCCGGGAGAGATCGTGGGCATCGCCGGCGTCTCCGGCAATGGCCAGCGCGAGCTCGTCGAGGCCCTCATCGGCCAGCGCGAGCCCACCGCGGGCGCCGTCGGCGTGGACGGCCGGCCCTACCGCGCCACGCGGGGAGCGATCCGCTTCCACGGCGCCTTCAGCCTGCCCGAGGAGCCCTTCCGCAACGCCTGCGTGCCCGGGATGACCGTGGCCGAGAACATGGCCCTGCGCAACTTCGACCGGCCCCCGCTCGCCGCCGGCCCGTGGCTCCGGTGGGGCGCCTTGCGCGCCCAGGCGGTGCGGTGGATCGCCGAGTTCAAGGTGAAGGCGGCGGGCCCCGACGCGCCCATGGCCACGCTCTCCGGCGGCAACGTGCAGCGCGCCGTGCTGGCGCGCGAGCTGTCCGAGTCGGTGTCGGTGCTGATCGTCGCCAACCCCGTGTTCGGGCTCGACTTCGCCGCGGTGGCGGAGATCCACGACCGCATCCTGGCGGCGCGGAACGCGGGGGCGGCGGTGCTTCTGGTCAGCGAGGACCTCGACGAGATCCTCGCCCTGTCCGACCGGGTGGTGGTGATGTCCGGCGGGCGCTTCGTGCACGAGACGTCCATCGGCGCCGCCGACATCGCCGTGATCGGGCCCGCCATGGCGGGCCACCACCACGCGACGCGGGGCTGAGGGCGCGTCGTGGCCGAGATCGCCGCCCGCCCGTACGCGTACGCCTTCGCGGTGCCGAGCACCGCGCTCGTGGTCATCGACATGCAGCGCGACTTCATCGAGCCCGGCGGGTTCGGCGAGGCCCTCGGGAACGACGTGAGCCGGCTCGCCCGCATCGTGCCCACCGTCGCCGCGCTCATCGCATGGTGCCGCGCGAAAGGCATCCGCGTCCTGCACACGCGAGAGGGACACCGGCCCGATCTGGCCGACTGCCCGCCCGCCAAGCTGGTTCGCGGCGCGCCGGCCCTCCGGATCGGGGCCGCGGGGCCGATGGGCCGGATCCTCGTCGACGGCGAGCCGGGCAACGACATCGTCCCCGCGTGCGCCCCGCGCCCCGGGGAGACCGTGATCGTCAAGCCCGGCAAGGGGGCCTTCTGGGCCACGCCGCTCGACGGGCTCCTGCGAGGTCAGGGCATCACGCACCTTCTCCTCGGCGGCGTGACCACCGAGGTGTGCGTGCAGACCACGATGCGGGAGGCCAACGACCGCGGCTACGAGTGCCTGCTCGTGGAGGACGCCACCGAGAGCTACTTCGCCGCCTTCAAGGAGGCCACGCTCGAGATGGTGCGCGCGCAGGGCGGCATCGTGGGCTGGACCGCGCCCTTCGCCTCGGTGCGCGCCGCGCTCCCCGACTCTGGTCCTTGATCGCGCTCCAGTCGCCGGCGCGCATCACGTTGAGCTTGGGGCCCCGCAGCGGATCGCGCAGCGCCTGGCGCCATGAGGTCTTGTCGGCGCGGCCACCTCAGTCTCGCGTGCGCGCGCGCAGCCCCCGGGCCAGGGCGGGCAGTGGCACCGAGTTGTGATAGGCGCTCTTCCTGACGAGCGTTACGGTGGTCATGCTGCTTCCGTCGGCCGGCCTCACAGCGCGGCGACGGCCTGACGGATGCCCAGGAGCGTGTCGGACCTCGAGGTTGCACCGGCGCCAAGCAGACGCGCTGCCCCCGCCCTCGCCGCCTCGAGCGAGTCCGCCTCCAAGGAGGCCGACGACGCTCTCGGCGAAGTGGCCGGCCAGGGCGTGGACGATGAACTCGCGAGCGACCACAGTGGTGCCGGTCCACGCCCTTTGCCGCACCGAGGCCTGGATCTCCGGATGCGCCACCAGCCAGGCCCGGTCGAAGCGCTGGATCACCGCGAGGGTGCCCACCAGACAGTCGTCCCCGGCCGGGGTCAGCCCTTCGCCCAAGCCGATCAGCCCGCTGCCTTGCCTTCATCACTGCGAGGGGCTTGCCCTGGGAACAGGACCCATTGGCCAAGCAGGAGAGCCTCCCACTCCGGCAGCGTGCGACCGAAGACGCACTCCAACTCCAGCTTGAGGAAGCGAACGAGAAGGAAGCCGTGGCGGCAGCAAGTGGCCGCCCCGCGGCCCCGAAGGCATGGTAGTCGGCGAGGAAACACTCGAGTTGGTGCAGCCCTTCGATCTGAGTGGAGGCGATCGGTAGCCATGGGGAAGCTCGGCGGCGGTGGCGATCAGCTACCTGATCGGCCTGCTCATCAAGTCACTCTGGGGGATCAGCGTGTGAGCACGGGCAGCAGCACGCGCGACGGCGCACCGCCGCCGCTCCGCACCGCGAGCGTGACGATCCGCGCGTCGATCAGCCGCGCCTCGTCCGCGCGCGCGCCGCTGCCCGGATTGAGCGCGTAGGCCGGCACGCAGGCGCCGGCCACGCTCAGGCGCAGGGCGTGGCCGCACGGGATGCGCGCGCACGTCGCGCGAAGGGCCAGGCGGAGCGGCGCGGCTGGCCGGCCGCGATCCACCCGGGCGTGGCCCTGCACGAGCGCGAGGACGCGCCCGTCCGGCCGGACCTGGGAGAGCACCGCGCTCACATCGAAGCTCGGCGCGTCCGCGCCGCACCAGAGCTCGAGCGCCACGTCGCCGGCCAGATGGAGGTCGGCGTCGAGCGGGGCCGTCGTGTAGGTCAGCACGTCGGCCCGCGCGTCCGTCGTCGCGCGGTCCTGCGGCCCGGCCGGGACGCTGAGATGGCCGCCCGCCGGAGGCACCGGGCGCCAGGGATCGTGGACGATGACGTCTTCCGCCGCGGTGGTCGGCGGCGCGGGCTGGAGCACGTTGTGGCCCTCGCCGATTCCCCCGAGCCCGCCGCCGGCCAGATAGAGCGCATGCGCCGGCGCCGCCGGCCAGGCGTCGAGGCCGCGCCAGCCCTCGCCGCCCATCTCGAACAGACGCACGCGCGGCTCCACGAGCAGGCCGCTGTCGCGGCCCTTGAGCCAGTGATCGAACCAGCGGACCTGCAGTGCGTCGATCGTGCTCTCGGCCTCGGGGCCGAAGTCGAGCGCACCCACCCGTCGGCTCCACGGAATGTGCACCCAGGGCCCGACGACCAGGTGCTGCGGAGCCCTCGCGGCCGACATGTCGCGGAACCCTCGGATAGTCCCGTCGAGGAGGGAGTCGTACCAGCCGCCGATCCAGAGCGCGGGCACGTCGATGTCGGCCTGCATCGCGCTCGGCGAGCGGAGGGCCCAGTAGTCGTCGGGCCCCGGATGGGCGAGCCACGCGTGGTAGTGGCTGTCTGGCGCGAACCGCTCGAGCACGGCCGGGCGCGCGGGCGTGGCCTCCCAGACCGGCACGTTGCGCGAGGCGGCGTGAAGCGCCTGGTAGGCGGCCGCGTCCCCGCGCCGCCGCGCGGTCTCGGCCGCGAGCTGGATGGCCCAGCCCATCGCGCTCTGGAGCCGGAACGCGCCGTTCTCGTAGCCCATGTCCGCGTGCGAGTCCCAGGCCGCCATCGCGGGGCAGATCGCGCGCAGCGCGAGCGGCTTCGCGGCTGCGGCCATGAGCTGCGTCATGCCCTGGTAGGAGAAGCCGTACATGCCGACCGCGCCCGTGCCGCCGGGCAGCCGCGCGGCCCACTCGACGGTGTCGAATCCGTCCGCGCGCTCGGTGGCGAGCAGGTCGAACTCGCCCTCCGAGCTACCACGCCCGCGCACGTCCTGGACTACCACAATGTACCCGTGCCGCGCGTACCACGACGGGTGCGCGTAGGTGACGGTGGAGGCGATGGCGCGGCCGTAGGGCTGGCGCATCAGGAGGACCGGGTAAAGCCCCGGTCCGTCGGGGCGGTAGACGTCGGCGTCGAGGCGGACGCCGTCCCGGGTCTTCATGGAGGCCGATTCTCTCAGGCGGAGCCCGAGCGAGGGCTCGCTCATCGGCCGAGGACGGCGCGATCCTCGTCGTCCAGCTCGACCGGCGTGCCGCGCCGGATCAGCGCGGCGAACTCCTCGTCGGGCACCATCAGGGTCAACGTGTAGAGCCGGCCGCGCCCCGTGTTCTCGATGACGTGGGTCGAGCCGGGCGGAACCAGCAGGCTGTCGCCGGTCTTGATCGGAACGGTCCGGTCGCCGGCCTGGGCCAGGCCCTCGCCCTTCAGCACAAAGAACATCTCGTGGGCGCGGAGGTGGGCGTTGGGCGGCGTGCGGCCGCCCACGTCGAAGATCTCCACGCACGCGATGAAGCTCGTGCCCTCGCCGACCGGATCGAAGATGATGGCCAGGCGGTTGGTGTCGCCCGGGCTGATGCGGTACGCGCGGTAGTCGCCGGCCGATTTCTTGATCGCGGCCGGCCCGGCCCCGCTCACCGCACGCCCTCGAACCAGGCGCGCATCTTGCCCGGGTTGAGCAGGCCGTGTGGATCCACCGCGCGCTTGAAGTCGAGCTGCTCGCGGTTGACGACCTTGCGCCCGCCGTCCTCCAGGATGTAGGTGTGTGGGTTCGCGATGCCGACGCCGTGCTCCTCATGGTAGCGGATGATCTCCTCCAGCCGCGCCTCGGTGGAGAAGCGCACCAGCGGCAGCCCGCTGCAGGTGACCTTGCCGCCGACCCGGATGAACTCGAGGTGCATCATCACCTCGTCGCCCCAGTGCCGGTACATGTGCTCGATCAGCTCCAGGTTGCGTCCCGGCGGGTAGCCGCACTGCAGATAGGTGAGCGACGGGTCGATCTTGATCGCATGGAGCGTGGTGTGATTCCAGGTGTACTCATAGAGCGGCGGGGTGCGGCCGAAGTCGTCCGACGGGGCGCGATGGACCACGGTGGCGCCGTGGGCCGCGACCAGCGCGTCGAACGTCTCGAGCGAAGGCTCCGCGATCATCGTGATCACGCTGTGGACCCCCGGCGGGATGCCAGCGAGCCGCTTGAAGTAGGTGGTGACCGGCCACGCCATCGGGGTGATCAGCTTCTTGACGATGCCGTCCGACTCCCCGAGGATCTGGGCGAAGCGGGCCGCGTCCATGAAGTCGCCGAAGACCACCACCGAGTCGATCCACGGGTAGGTGGGGCCGAGCGGGATCTCGAGCTCGGTGATGATCCCGTTGGTGCCGTAGGCGTGGTTGACCTTCTGCACGTCGTCGCCGCGCAGCTCGAGGACGCGGGGC
>DATFUK010000482.1:0-8791 GCA_035260865.1 Candidatus Methylomirabilota bacterium
CCGGGCCGGCAAGACCACCGCCTACGCGATCGACCACCTGCAGCCGCGCGGCATCCTCTTCCTGGGCCCCGGCGAGCCGGTCTACGAAGGCCAGGTGGTGGGCGAGAACGCGCGTGACAACGATCTCGACGTCAACATCACGAAGGAGAAGAAGCTCACCAACGTGCGCGCCTCCGTCTCGGACGAGGCGGTGCGTCTCACCCCCCCGCACCTGATGAACCTCGAGCAGTCGATCGAGTGGATCCGCGAGGACGAGCTCCTCGAGATCACCCCGAAGTCGCTCCGCCTCCGCAAGAAGTCCCTCACCGGCCGCCGCCGCTTCTAACCCGCCGCCCCCCGCCCGGGGTCAGGTCTTGAATTACGACATTTCTGCCGTCGTCAGCCGAGCGTCCGCGTTCCATCGTAGGGCGTGCGCCAGGACCCGGCTTATCGTGGCGTAGTGGCGGCCGAGAAACTCCGCGACCTCCCGCATGGTGTATCCGTAGTCGCGCACCGCCAGGACGACGCGGTCGTTCCGATCGGCCTTGGAGGCCACGCCCGCAAAGATTCGCGCCAGCGGTGGCCTCGAGGCGAACCGCTGGGCGCGAGGGAACTCGATGCACCCAGTCGCTTCCCGACGCCGCTCGCCTAACCGTTCGACCAATCCTTCGCCCATCACTGGCTTCGATCTGAAATGGTCTACGGGAGGCTCGGATACCCCGATGCCCGCTTCCACGAACGAAACGAATCGCCGCATCGCCTCGGCTCGAGTCGTGGCGCCACTGAGGCTTCGCACCCAGTCCACGGAGAGGAAGCCCGGGGCCGCCGTCTTCCCGGCAGTCGCCAGGAAGCTGCTCCATCTCCATTCTCCGGGATGCGCGACGAGACCAGCTCTGACCGGATTGAGCACGATGTAGCGGCAGACTTCCCGCAGGTAGGCCTCTCCATCCACGAGCTGGGCGGCGAATCGGCCCTGCAACACATGACCGCATCGCTGGTGTCGCCGGTTGAATCGCTGCGTGTATACGCCGTTGAGGTGCCGCATCGCGGCCGACAGGTTCGATTCCAGGGTCTGCAACAACAGATGATAGTGATTGCCCATGAGGCAATAGCCGTGGCATCGCACGTGATAACGAGCGACGGCGCTCGACAGCACGATCAGGAACCGCGCGCAGTCGTCGTCATCTTCGAAGATCAGGCGCCGGTCATTGCCGCGCGCGGTGACGTGGTAGATCCCGCCGGCAAGCTGGAGCCGGAGCGGTCTGGACATGGTGTCCACGCTACCGCTCCGGCGTCCGTGCGCTCAAGTGTGCCGATCTAGGCACACCCTCCAGTCAGGAAAATGTCGTAATTCAAGACCTGACCCCCCTACTTCTTCATGGCGGCCATGCGGCGGTTCATTTCTTCGGGGGTGACGTCTTCCTTGTGGGTGGAGAGGTGCCAGCTGTGGCCGAAGGGGTCCTTGAGCGTGCCCGAGCGGTCGCCGTAGAACTGGTCGGTCAGCGGGCGCAGCTCGGTGCCGCCGGCCGCGAGGGCCTGCTTGAACTGCTTATCCACGTCCTCCACGTAAACCATGATGCTGACCGGTGAGCCGCCGAAGTGGGTGGGGCTGCGCGCGTCCATCTCGGGATGCTCGTCGGCAAGCATGATCACCGAATCGCCGATCTTGATCTCGGCGTGGCCGATCTTGTCGCCCGGCGACGGGATACGCATCAGCTCCTTGGCGTCGAACGCGCGTTTGTAGAAGTCGAGCGCCCGGGCCGCGCCGTCGATGATCAGGTACGGCGTAACCGAATGGTAACCGTCGGGAATCGCCTTCACCTTGGTGGGCTTGCTCGCTGCCGTCTTGGTGGCCATGAATTCCTCCTTGTCGAGGGGATGATCACGGATACTCCGGTCACCCTACACCTGTCGCGCAAGGCCTGCCACCCCTCGTGACCGGGCCGCGCGTCCCCGGCACTCAGGGGAGCGGAAGGATCTCGATCGTGACCTCGGCGGTCTCGTCGCGGTCGCCGTGGCCCAGGAGATCGCGCACGGTGACGCCCGGCGTGGGGGCAGCCGCGGGGTCGAGCAGTGTCCGGTAGAGACCGGGCGACGGGAGGAACAGCGCCGCCTCCGCCGGCTCCGCGATCGCCAGCACCAGGCTCTCCCCGCCGTCGGCGGCCGAGATGACGAGCCCGCGGTCCGCGTCCCACGAGCCGTCCGGGCCGCGCCCGCGCTCCCGCAGCAGGCGCAGGCCACCGATCCGCGCGAGACGGGACGCGAGCGACGCGCCCGCGTACCGCCAGTCCACGCGCTCCGGAGCCCGCGCGGCGGCGACGCCGCGCTCCGGGGTCAGCGCGTAGACGGTGCCGGTGCGGGCCAGATCGAAGAAGGAGCCGAGGCTCGGGGGCGGCTCCTGGGAGAGCGCCTCGAGCCGGAGGCGGCACAGCTCGCCGCCGAAGGCCGGCATGACCGACGACGAGACACGAATCGCGGGGCCATCCACCGGAACGATCACGAGGCTCGCGCGGCAGGCGCCGGGATCGAGCGGCGACGTGAAGCCGGGGCCGGGCGCGTAGAGGAAATCGCGCCAGGGGCGAGCGAGCGCCGCGAGCAGGGCGCGCTCGCGATCGGGGAGGTTCAGTTCGACGTGAGGGCCGGGCATCTCCCCTCACCCCCGCGGGAAGAGGGAGACGCTAGCGACGCGGGCCGCGGCCGGAGGGGCGCCCGTCGCGGCGGCCGCCTCCGCCGCCACCCGGACGTCCCGGGCCGCCCCGCCCGCCCCCGCCGCCGCGGGCCGCCATGCGCGCCCGCTTCTCCTCCGCGTAGCGTCGACGCTCCTCGCTGGTCGGCTTGATCTCGGCCAGGTAGAGCGCGTCCTCCGCCCAGTCCACGTGGATCTTCTGGCTGATGAACTTCTCGATGGGCTCGAGCGCGAGCGCGCCCGCCTCGTCCACCAGGCTGATCGCCTTGCCGGCGGCGCCCGCCCGCGCGGTGCGCCCGATGCGGTGCACGTAGTCTTCCGCGTCCTGCGGCATGTCCCAGTTGACGACGTGGCTCACGCCCTCGATGTGGAGACCCCGCGACGCCACGTCGGTGGCGACGAGGATCGGGAGCTGCCCATCCTTGAAATCGTTCAAGATCTTGAGCCGCTTCTTCTGGTCCACGTCCCCGGTCAGGGCCCGCGCCTGCCAGCCGTTCCGCCCCAGGCGGTCCTCGAGCCGCCGCGCTTCCTCGCGCGTGTTCGAGAAGATCAGGATGCGGCTGCCGCCCTCCCGACGCAGGAGCCCCAGCAGGAGGTTGAACTTCTCCTCGCGGCCGACGTGGTAGAGCACCTGCTCCGCCTTCTCCACCGTTTTCTGCAGCGGGGTGATGCTGATCTGGGCCGGATTGTTCATGAACTCCCAGGTCAGCTCCAGCACCCGGAACGAGAGCGTGGCCGAGAACAGGAACGACTGCCGCTTCTCCGGCTTGGGCAGCCGCCGCAGGATGAAGCGAAGGTCGGCGATGAAGCCCATGTCGAACATCCGGTCGGCCTCGTCGATGACCAGCACCTCGACGTGCCCCGGCGACCACACGTGCTGCTTGAGATAGTCGATGAGCCGGCCCGGCGTGCCGACCAGCACGTCACAGCCCTCCCGGAGATCCTCGCGCTGCTTGTTGTAGTCGATGCCCCCGTAGACCGAGAGGATCCGCAGCCCGGTGTGCGCGCCGAGCAGCCGAGCGTCCGCCTCGATCTGCACCACCAGCTCCCGCGTGGGCGCGATGATGAGCACGCGGGGCGCGGTCACCCCGCCGCGGGTAGGCGCCGGGTGGGTCAGGCAGCGCGTGAAGGCCGCGATCAGGAAGGCGGCGGTCTTGCCGGTGCCGGTCTGGGACTGGCCGGCCACGTCCTTGCCCCGCAACGCCAGCGGCAGGGCCGCCTCCTGGATGGCGGTGGTGGCGACGAAGCCCGCGTCCTCGATCCCGCGGCGCACCGGCCCGGGCAGGTCCAGCGCGGCGAACGAGAGCGGGCTCACTTTGGCGCCTCCTCCACCACCGCCACCTTGGCCCTGGCCTTCTTGCGCGCGACCAGGCGAGAACAGATGACCCCGACCTCGTACAGGATGCAGAGCGGTCCCGCCATCAGGGACTGGTTCACGACGTCCGGCGTCGGGGTCAGGACCGCCGCGATGATGAAGTTGATCAGGATCGCGTACTTCCGGTTCTTGGAGAGGAACTGGGGCGTCACGATACCGAGCATGGACAGCAGCGTGATCACCACCGGCATCTCGAACACCACCCCGAAGGCCAGCGTGAATTTCAGGATGAAGTCCACGTAGCTCGAGACCGTGATCATGGCCTTCAGGCCCTGGTCCTGCCCGAAGCTCACCAGGAAGGTGATCGCGAAGGGCACGACCACGAAGAGGGCGAAGGCCCCGCCCGCGAGGAAGAGCAGCGAGCCGATGATCACGAAGGGCGCCGCGTACTTGCGCTCGTGCTTGTGGAGGCCGGGGGCCACGAAGGCCCACACGTTCCAGAGGATCACCGGCATCGCGATGAAGAGGCCCATGATCATGGCCACCTTCATGTACGTCCAGAAGGCCTCGGTGGGCGTGGTGAAGACGAGCTCGGTCTTGAGATCGCGCGTGAGGAACTTCATCACGTTGGTGGTGAAGTAGAGCGAGATGCCCAGTCCGATCGCCGAGGGGATGAGGCTCCAGACGATGCGCTTGCGCAGCTCGGTCAGGTGGTCGAAGAACGACATCTTGCCGTGCTCGTCGGACCCGGCGGCCTCGGGGGTGGCGCTCGCCTCGGGCTCGCTCATCACCAGTCCGGGATGAAGTGGCGGAGCTGGCCCACGCCGCGGCCCGCCTGGAAGCCCTCGCGGATCGCCCGCGTGACGTAGGCCTTGGCCGACCGGATCGCGTCGCCCAGGGCCTGGCCGCGCGCGAGCCCGGCCGTGATGGCGGCCGAGAAGGTGCAGCCGGTGCCGTGAGTGTTCTGCGAGTCGATCCGTGGCGTGGAGAACCGCGTGAAGTCGCGCCCGTTCCAGAGCAGGTCGGTGGCGTCGCCCTTGAGATGGCCCCCCTTCACCAGAACGTATCGGGGGCCCATCAGGTGGATGCGGCGCGCCGCCTCTTCCATGTCCTCGGGCTCGGCGACCCGGATCCCGGCGAGCACTTCCGCCTCCGGCAGGTTGGGCGTGACCAGGAGGGCCAGCGGGAGGATCCGGTCGGCGAGGGCCGCCCGGGCCTCGGGCTGCAGCAGCTGATCACCCGACTTGGCGACCATGACCGGATCCACCACCAGCTTCTCGATCCGCTGGCCCGCGAGCTCCGTCGCGACCGCCTCGATGATGGGCGCGGTCGAGAGCATCCCGCACTTGGCCGCGTCGGCGCCGAAGTCCTCCAGGACGGAGCGCAGCTGTCGCGCCACGAACGCGGGCGGCAGGTTCTCCACACCCTGGACCCCGAGGGAGTTCTGCGCCGTCACCGCGGTGATCACCGACATGCCGAACACCCGGAACGCGGAGAACGTCTTGAGATCCGCCTGGATGCCCGCGCCGCCGCCGGAATCGGAGCCGGCGATGGTGAGGGCCTTGGGGATCAACATGGCCCCTTAGTATACGGGATACGTCCGGGGGGCGGCGGGAAGAACCGGCCCGCCCCGGCGGCCGCGGCTACCAGCGCGCGGAGATGCCGAAGAGGGCGGAGTGGGTGTCGAGGTCGGCCCGCAGCGTGGTCCGCCCGTTCGAGGCGTCGCGCAGCTCCACCTCGGGGGAGACGTGGGTGAAGCGGTACTCCCCGAACAGGGACAGGTTCTTGTAGACCTGGACCGCGACGCCGCCCGCCAGCTTGTAGCCGAACGAGAAGTCGGTGTCGGAGTCGTGGTTCCGGAAGTTCCGCGTGTGGCGCGGGGTGATGGTGGTCACGAAGACCGGCGGACCCGCGACCAGGTAGGGCTGCACCCGGCCCTGGGGGGCGTCGTCGGTCTTGAGCAGGGGCAGGCGCAGCATCAGGTCCACCGACACCGCGGTGGTCTCCACGTCGAAGGACCCCGTGCCGCCGCGCCCGCTGCCGCAGCCACCCGGGTAGAAGCACCCGCGCAGCTGGACCGACTGCGGGCCGAGATAGGGGTAGAACCGGAAGAAATCGAGACCCACGCCCAGGAAGGGCACGCTGTCGAAGTAGCGGCCGGCGCGGCCGCCCCAGGCGAGGGATCGGTCGAACTCCACGTCCTCGTAGGTGCCGGGACCGATGCCCTGGTCGTTGAGCTTGAGATCGCTCTTCTGGGTGAAGCTCGTGCCCGCGTAGAGATCGGCGAACCACTCGGCGGAGGCGGGGCGGTCACCCAGAGCGACGCTCGCCAGGACCGCGGCCACCACCATCCACCGGAGCGCCGATCGCAGGAGCACGATGTCACTCTACCATCACGCCGCGGCCGGTCCAGTTGAAACGGCCGGCGGGCGTCACGCGGGGATGATCACGGTGAACTCGCCCCTCGCCGTCCCCGCCGCGAAGCGCTCCCGCAGCGCCGCCGCGGGACCGCGCACGATCTCCTCGAAGGTCTTGGTCAGTTCCCGCGCCACCACGATCTCCCGCTCTCCGAACACCTGCGCGATCGCCTCCAGCGAGGCGAGGATGCGGTGGGGCGATTCGTAGCACACCACGGTCAGGTTGAGGTCGCGCAGGGCCTCCAGCCGGTGCACGCGCCGGCCCGGCTTCACGGGCAGGAACCCGTCGAAGAGGAACCGGTCGGCCGGCACCCCGGCCGCGGACAGGGCCGCCGCCACCGCCGAGGGCCCCGGCACCGGCACCACCGGGATGCCGGCCTCCCGCGCCTCCTTGACGAGGAGGAACCCGGGATCCGAGATGCCCGGCGTGCCCGCGTCGGTGACCAGGGCCACCGACCGGCCGGCCTGGAGCGTCTCGAGCAGGCGCGTGCCCTTACGGAGCTTGTTGTGCTCGAAGTAGCTGGTGACCGGCGCGTGGATGCCGAAGTGGGTGAGGAGGATGCGGGTGCGGCGGGTGTCCTCGCAGGCGATGAGCGCGACCTCCTTCAGGATGCGGAGCGCGCGCAGCGTGATGTCCTCGAGGTTGCCGAGGGGTGTCGCCACCACGTAGAGGGTGCCCGCCATCGGATCAGGGCGCCGGGCGCAGAGGCACCGAGCGGCAGAACTCGAAGAGCGCGCGCGCCAGCGCGGCGAGCCGCTCGTAGGGCGGGCCGTCGAGCGCCTGCATCTCCCGCTCGTCCTCGCCGATCGCGAGCCGCACGACCACCGCGCGGCGCGGACCGGGCGCGTTCGGGTCGAAGCGGGGCGCGGGCCACTCGCCGGCCAGCGCGGGGTCGCGCAGCAGCCGGTCGAGGAGGGCCACGTACGCGTCCGTGTCCACCACGCCCGCGCGCTCCCAGTCGGGCGACTGCGGCCGCGGGCCCGCGAGCGCCTGCAGGGTGACGCGCCCTTCGCGGGCCACGAGCCGGGCGGTCTCGACCGCGGGCGTGGTCTCGTGGCCGCTCCGGCGCTCGGTCAGGATCACGAGGCGCGAGCTCCGGCGCGCCGCGGCCAGCAGCGCGTCAAGGGCCGGGCCGGCCCGACGCTCGAGCGCGGCGCGGGCGGCGGCGTCCCGGGTGGCGTCCAGGGCGCGGCGCATCTGCAGGTAGTCATCGAGCGCGACGGGCTGGGCGGCGACGGCGAGCGGGAACAGCAGCAGCGCACAGAGGGCGGCCCTTCGCGGGGTGACGCGGACTACGCGGACTGCTCCTTCTGCTCGGAGATGAGGATGGGGCGATCCTTGTTGAGGATGACCTCGCGGGTGATGATGCACTCCTTCAGCGCGGGCAGCGAGGGCAGCTCGTACATCACGTCGAGCATGACCTCCTCCAGCACCGCGCGCAGGCCCCGCGCCCCGGTGCCGCGCTTCATCGCCTCGCGGGCGATCGCGGCCACCGCGTCGTCGGTGAACTTGAGCCGCACCTTCTCGAGCTCGAAGTACTTCTGGTACTGCTTGATGATCGCGTTCTTCGGCTCGCGCAGGATGCGCACCAGCGCCGTCTCGTCCAGGTCGTGGAGGGTGGCCACCACCGGGAGGCGGCCCACGAATTCGGGGATGAGCCCGTACTTGAGCAGGTCCTCGGGCTGGATCAGGGCGAGCAGGTCGCCGACCCGGCGGTCCTCCCGGCTCTTGATCTCGGCCCCGAAGCCGATGCCGGTCTTGCCCACCCGTCCTTCCACCAGCTTCTCGACCCCGACGAAGGCGCCGCCGCAGATGAACAGCACGTTGGTGGTGTCGACCTGGATGAACTCCTGGTGGGGATGCTTGCGCCCGCCCTGCGGCGGCACGTTGGCCACCGTGCCCTCCAGGATCTTGAGCAGGGCCTGCTGGACTCCCTCGCCGGAGACGTCCCGGGTGATGGACGGGTTCTCCGACTTGCGCGCGATCTTGTCGATCTCGTCGATGTAGACGATGCCGCGCTGGGCGCGCTCGACGTCGTAGTCGGCGGCCTGCAGCAAGCGGAGGATGATGTTCTCCACGTCCTCGCCCACGTAGCCGGCCTCGGTGAGCGTGGTGGCGTCGGCGATGGTGAACGGCACGTGGAGCATCTTGGCGAGGGTCTGGGCGAGGAGGGTCTTGCCGGAGCCGGTGGGGCCGATCAGGAGAATGTTGGCCTTCTGCAGCTCCACGTCCCCCGCCTCGGTGCCCGCCTCGATGCGCTTGTAGTGGTTGTGCACCGCCACCGCGAGGACCTTCTTGGCCCGCTCCTGACCGACCACGTACTGGTCGAGCACGTTCTTGATCTCGGCGGGCTTGGGGAGGCTCCGCAGCTCCCGGCTCTTCTCCTCTTCCCA
>DATFUK010000483.1:0-16360 GCA_035260865.1 Candidatus Methylomirabilota bacterium
CAGGTGATGGAGCTCGTGGCCGGCCAGGGTGTAGGCGACGGCGCGGACGCTGCGGATGGTCCAGTCGGCCGGGGTGCGGCGCTGCCAGGCCGCGGCGTCGAGGCCGCGCAGGAACGCGATGAGCGCGGCGCGCGCCGTCGCGAGCTCGGCCACGATATCGCCGAGCGGACGCTCCCGGTAGTTGGCCGCCGCCGCGTAGCCTTCGAACTCGACCTTGGTCCACATGACGGGGTCGGCGCGCGCGATGCGGAGCGCGCGGTAGCCGAAGACGCGCTCGGTGTCGACCACGTGGCCGACGATCTCGAGCGCGTTCCACTCGCCCGGCGCCTTCCGCGCGAGCGCCTGCTGCGGCGTGAGGCCGCTCAGGAACGCCACGCTCTCGGTGATCTGGCGGGCGAGCAGGTCCACGACGTGCTCGTCGGGCACGAGATTGATGTAGTTGAAGTAGTACGGCAGGCACTCGTCGGCCTCGGGCCGTCCGGGGCCGCGATCGACGGGGGACATGCTCAGCGGCCGCCGAAGCGCCGCGCGAGATCAGCCACGCTGCTGGTCAGCGTGTCGAGGTCGGGTACGTCGCCGCCGGGGGTCACATGATCCACCACCTCGGGCAGGAGCTCGGAGAGGCCGCGAGAGGCGTCCTCCTCGCTGAGGCCCGTCTGGCGGGAAATCTGCTCGAGCCCATCCCGCCCGAAGATCTGCGACATCGCGTCGGCCGGGATCGGCTTGTTCGCGCCCGGGCTCACCCAGGATGCGGCCTGCTCGCCGAAGCCCGCGCGCTGAAGCTGCGCGAGCACGGCCCCGAGCCCGCCCGCGGAGGTGCCGCCGCCGGTGGTTCCGCCCAGCACCTGGCCGAGGATGTCGCCGAGGCCGCCGGCGCTCGCCCGGCCCGCCGAGCCGGGCTGGGATCCGCGATTCGCCAGCATGCCGAGCACGACGGGCAGCAGCGCGGTGAGCACGGCGCTCGTGGAACCGGTTGCGGCCCCCGCTCGGGTCTGCGGCACGGGTGCACGGCCGCCCGTCGCCTGTCCAGCCAGTCCACCGAGGAGATCGTCGAGAAGTCCCATGGCCGGGCCTACCGGTTCGACGTGGACGGCTCGTAGGCGCCGGCCCGCTCGTCGCGATCGGTGGGTGCGAGCTCGGTGGCCGGGTTGCCCGCGACGCGAGTGTGGCGCATCACGCGCGCCTCGGAGTAGTCATAGGGCCGGGCCCGATGCAGCACGCACCGGTTGTCCCAGATGACCACGTCGCCCGGCTGCCAGCGGTGGGCGTACGTGCGGGGTGGGCGGCAGGCGAAGTCCACGAGGTCGGACAGGAGCTTCTCCGACTCCGCCTCGTCGAGGCCCGGAATGGCGTGGGCGTGCCGGCCGATGAACAGGGCCGGGCGGCCCGTCGCCGGATGGATCTTCACCAGCGGGCGCAGCGGCTCGCCCTTCGTATGGAATCCGTACGCGGCCCCCGGCTGCACCAGGTGGCCGATCTTGGCCTGGGAGTGATAGAGCGAGTGATGCGCCGAGAGGCCCGCGATACGCCGGCGCGTGAGCTCGTCCAGCGCATCGTAGGCCGCCCGCATGTCGGCCCATTCGGTCTCACCGTCCGCGGCCGGAACCACCTGCGCCGAGAGCACCGACGCCTTGGCGGCCAGGGGCATGTACGAGCTGTCGGTGTGCCAGCCCTCGTTGCCCCGCAGCGACTTGAAGCGATGCTCGTCGGGTCCCATGATCGATCCGTCGGGCTTCCGGTTGCTGATGGCCACGGCCCGCTGCTCCGGGTCTGGCGCCAGGAGCTCGATGTCGCCGAAGCGGTTGGCGAAGGCCACCTGTTCGTCCTCGGTCAGGTGCTGCCCCGGGAACACCAGGACCGCATGGTCGTGGAAGGCCTGCTCCACGGCCTTCCAGGTGGAGGCATCCATCCGGGCGAGCCCGAGGTCGGTGACTACGGCACCCAGCGTGGCGGCGATCGGCGTGACTCGTGGCTCCATGGGACCCTCCCTGATCTGGCAGGATGCGTCCAGCAGCGGGACGTAGTCAAGAGCGTGGACCGCGCGCGCAAGAAACGCTCTCGCAAGGCGCGGAGGTGGGTGTTAAGGTCGATCCGCCGGCCCCCACGGCCGGTGCGGGATCCGGAGTGATCGTGGACGACCCAGTGAACGATCGAGCACACCACGAGCAGGCGAGCTGGCGCCGACACCGGCTCGCCCTGGGCCTCGTCCTGCTGACCGCCAGTGCCGCGGCCGCGCAGACCGGTCAGGGGCAGCCGCCCGCCGACACCGGGGAGTCCATCCAGCTCTCGGAGATCGCGGCGCGGGCCGCCGACGTCCGCGCGCTGCTCGCCAACCTGGACGCGGCGATCACCCCGGGCAAGGACGTCCAGGCCATCCTGGACGCGCTCCCCGCGCTCTCCGATGAGCTGAAGGCGCGCCTCGATCAGACCCGAACCGCGCTCGACGCGAATCCGCCCCTGCCGGTGCTCGAGCAGCTCGGGGCGACCTGGGAGGCCACGCGGACGAAGCTGCGCGGGTGGAACGACGCGCTGACCCAGTGGACGACGCGGGTCGAGCAGGAGCGCAGCCGGCTGGCGAGCCTGCGCGAAGCCTGGGTTCGCTCGCGCGAGGCGGCCGCGAGCGCGGGCGCGCCCAAGGTCGTGCTCGACCAGATCGACGGCATCCTCGCGGGGATGAACACGGCCCGCACGCGGGCGGAGACCCGCCTGTCGACGCTGCTGGTGGCCCAGTACCGTCTCGCCCAGCTCCAGCGGCGCGGCGACGAGGCGGTGATCCGTGTCGCTCAGGCGCGGGCCGATCGGCTGCGCCGCCTCGGCGAGCGCGACGGGCCGCCCCTCTGGCGCGGCGCGCTCTGGGCCGGCGCGGTCGCCGAGGCCCCGGCCGCCGCGCGCGACGTGCGAGCCGCGCGGCAGGCGGTGGGCACCGAGATCGTCCAGCAGCACGGTCCCCGCGTCCCGCTCCACGTGCTGCTGTTCGTGATCCTGGTGACGCTACTCTGGCGCGGCCGGCGGGCGGCCCGGCGCTGGACCAAGGACGATCCGAGCACCGGCTCGGTGATCGGGGTCTTCAAGCGGCCGATCGCGTCGGCCCTGGTGATCGCCTGCGTGGCCGCGCCGTGGATCTACACCGCCGCGTCGCCGGTCCTGCTGCGGGTGGTGGCGCTGGTGGCGATCGTGCCGGTCTGCCGGCTCATCCGGCCGTCGCTCGACCGTTCCGTGGCCGCGGCGCTCTACGTGTTCGGGGCGCTCTTCGTGGTCGATGCGATCCGCTCGGTCATCGTGAGCGGTCCGCTGTTCGAGCACATGGTCTTCCTGGGCGAGATGCTGGTCGCGAGCGCGGCCACCCTCTGGGTCCGGATCGCCCGGAGCCGGAACATGTTCACGCTTCCCGACGCGGACGCGATGGAGGCCGCCGCGCTGCGGTTCGTGGGGCTCCTCCTCCTCATCGCGTTCGCGGGCGCCTTCATCCTCGGCGGGCTCGGCTACGTGGAGCTGGCTCGCTTGATCGGGGCGGGGGCGCTCGGCAGCGCGTACTTCGGCCTCGCGATCCTGGCCGCGGTGCAGGTCGCGAAGGGGCTGGTCGGCCTGATGCTCCGTAGCCGGCCCCTCGGCCTGCTCGCGTCGGTGGCGCAGGCCCGGGCGGTGCTCGAGCGGCGGCTCCGGCGGCTGCTGCGCTGGGTGGGCGTCCTGGGATGGATCGCGGCCACGCTGTACGCGCTGACGCTCCTGCCGCGGGTCGTCTCCGGGGCGCGGACCGTGCTGACCACTCCGTGGGGCTGGGGGGCCATCCAGATCTCGCTCGGCGACGTGCTGGTCTTCGCGCTCACGATCTGGCTGTCCTTCCTGCTGGCCGCGGCGGTGCGGCTGCTGCTGGCCGAGGACGTGTTTCCCCGGGTGCGCATGGCGCGGGGCCTGCCGCTCGCCCTGTCGCTCGTGATCCAGTACGCGCTGATCTTCGGCGGGTTCACGCTCGCGCTGGCCGCGCTCGGCATCGACCTGACCAAGCTGACGATCCTCGCCGGCGCCTTCGGGGTCGGCGTCGGCCTGGGGCTCCAGAGCCTGGTGAACAACTTCGCGTCCGGCCTCATCCTGCTCTTCGAGCGCCCGGTGCACGTGGGCGACGTGGTCGCGCTCACCGGGGTGTCGGGCGAGGTGCGCCACATCGGGGCGCGCGCGACGCTCGTGCGGACCGCCGACGGAGCGGAGGTGTTCGTGCCGAACTCGCAGCTCATCACCCAGGCCCTCACGAACTGGACGTACTCCGATCTGCGGCGGCGGATCGTGCTGCCGGTCAAGGTGGCCTACGGCGCCGCGCCCCAGCGGGTCACCGAGCTGCTGACCGGGGTCGCGATCCGACATCCCCAGGTGATCGACGAGCCGGCGCCGGGCGCGGTGTTCCTGGGCTTCGGGGAGAACTCGCTCGACTTCGAGCTCCGGGCCTGGACGGACCGCTTCGGCGACGCGGAGGCGATCCAGAGCCAGCTCGCCGATTCGGTCTACACGGTGCTGACCGACGCGCGGATCGAGCTCCCGGTGCCGCGGCGGGACGTGCGGGTGCGGGCCGACGACAACAGCCAAAGGAGACCCGAATGACCCGGTGCCGATCGATGTGGACCGCGCTCCTCCTGGTGGCGGCTCTGATCGCCGCGCCCGGCCCGCTGCTCGCGCAGACCCCGAAGCCCGGCGGCGTGCTGACCGTCATGCAACGCGAGGAGCTCCCCCAGGGCCTGTCCATCCTCGAGACGTCAACGATCGCGACGGTGTGGCCGGCGTCGCCGTGCTTCAACAACCTGGTCTACTTCGATCCCGCGAAGCCCATGGAGGCGCCCGACACCATCGTGGGCGAGCTGGCCGAGAAGTGGTCCTGGCAGGACGGCTATCGAAACCTCGTGTTCTTCTTGCGAAAAGACGTGAAGTGGCACGACGGCCAGCCCTTCACCTCGCGGGACGTGAAGTTCACCTTCGACCTGGTGCGCGAAGCGCCCGACGTGCAGGCGAGGCTGCGCTTGAATCCGCGCAAGGACTGGTACGCCAACATCGAGGCGATCGAGGCGGCCGACCCCTACACGGTGGTCTTCCGCCTCAAGCGGCCCCAGCCCTCGATCCTGATGATGCTGGCCTCGGGACAATCGCCGGTCTATCCGGCCCACGTGCCGGTGGCCGAGCAGCGCAGCCGGTGCGTGGGGACGGGCCCGTTCAGGTTCAAGGAGTGGCGCCGGGGCGAGTTCGTCGAGTACGTGAAGAACCCGGGCTACTTCGTCAAGGGCCGGCCGTATCTGGACGGCCTCAAGTACGTCATCATCAGCGAGCGCGGCACCCGGACCGCCGCGCTCCAGGCCGGCCGGCTCGACACCGCGGCGCCCGGTGAGATCACCAAGAACATCGCGGACCAGCTCAAGGCCGCGGTGCCCGGCATGGTGATCACCCGGGTCGGATCGCTCACCTCGCCGAACCTGCTCGTCAACCACGCGCGCCCGCCGTTCAACGACCCGCGGGTGCGCCGCGCGGTGGACCTCGCCGTCGACCGCGACGGTTACATCAAGGGCGTGCTGCAGGGCGCCGCGGTGTCCGGCTCCCCGCTGGTGCCCCGGCCGTTCGGCTCGTGGGGCCTGACCGAGGGCGAGCTCGTGGGTATCCTCGGACGCCCGGAGGGGCGGAAGGTGGCCGCGCGCAAGCTCCTGGCCGAGGCCGGCTTCGGGCCCGCGAGCCCGCTGCGCTTCGAGGCGCAGACCCGCGGCATCGCGACCTACGTGGACCTGGCCTCCTACGTGGTGAGCGAGCTCAAGCAGGTCGGGGTGGAGATCACGGTCAAGCAGCTCGACAGCGTGCAGTGGTACGGGATCACCACCCGGAAGGAGTTCCAGCTCGGGATCAACATCTCGGGCTACGGTGTGGACGACCCCGACGCGATCCTCTTCGAGAACTACACGTGCACGTCGCTGCGGAACTACACCAGCTACTGCGACGAGGGCGTGTCGCGCCTGATCGACCAGCAGTCGCAGGAGCTCGATGCCAAGAAGCGCATGGCCCTGGTCCACGAGATCCAGCGCAAGCTGATCGAGGCGGGCGCCCGCCCGACGGTGGCCTGGGGGATCGACCACTTCGCCCACTGGCCCTACGTGAAGGGCCTGGTGCCGCACCACTCGCTCTACAGCTTCGGCCGCATGCAGAACGTCTGGCTGGACCGCTAGGTCGCGAGCGCGGCTCCGGCGCGGCCGAGCCAGAAGCGCATGTCCATCGCCCGGAAGAGCCCGGCCGCCTGCTCGAGCTGCCCGCGGCCCGCTTCGACGTCACCGGCGCGCAGAAGGGCCTCGCCGAGAGACAAGCGGCAGCGGCCGAGGAGGGGCCGGAGTCCGATGTCCTGGGCGATGCCGGCGGCCTCCTCGAGGGCGGCCCGCGCCGGGCCGGCCGCGCCCTCGGCGGACCGGAGCTGGCCCAGGATGCGCAGCGCTTCGGCCACGAGCCATCGCTGACGGTTGGCGCGCGCCATGGCGAGCCCGCGCTCCACGTGAGCGAGCGCCTCCGCGGGCCGCCCGGCGAGAGCGCAGGCCTCGGCGAGCATGGTCAGGTTCCAGGCGTGGGTCGGCCGGAGATTCAGGGCGGCCGACTGGGCGGTGGCCTCCGCGAGGAGCGCCACCCCTTCCTCGACGCGACCGGACAGGGCGTAGGCCTGGCCGAGATCGCTGGCGACGAGCAGGAACAGCGGCTCGAAGTTGGCGCGCCGGCAGATCTCCACGCTCCGGCCGAGCCACGAGACCGCGAGCGGGAAATTGCCCTGCACCAGGTGCGGCCGGCCCGCGCCCGCATAGGCCAGGGCGAGGGAGAGATCGTGCTGCGCCGATTCGGCGAGCCGCTCGGCTTCCTGCGCGTGGCCCGCCGCCTCCGCGAATTCCCCGAGGTAGGCGAGGGACCACGCCATGAACGCGTGCGCGGCCGCCGAGCGGAGCGCCGCGCCCCCGGTGGGCTTGCTCTCGGGGGTGGCGACATTGCGCGCGAAGGCGTCGATGGCCTGGCGGTACTCGCCGAGGCTCAGGTAGGCCTGCCCGAGCCGGAGGGTCGCGATGGCCGCGAGGCCGCGGTCGCCCAGGGTCCCCGCGATGGCCAGGGCCCGCCGGCCGGACTCGACGGCCCGGTCGGGCTGGCCGCTCCACCAGTAGCCCTGGGTCATGTACGCCGCGATCTGGCCGAGTCTCCGCTGGTCGCCGAGCGCGGTGGCCACGCGCTCCGCCTCGTGGAGCGTCTCGAGCATGCGGACGACCTCGCCGTGCGGTGTAAGGGCATTGTGTAGATCCAGGCGCAGGTCCACCTCCCGCTCGTCACGCTCCTTGCCCGGCGGCAGGTTCGTGAGCGCGTGCAGGGCCTGCTCGGAGCAGGCGACCGCCTCCCGGTAGGCGCTGTGGGCCGCCGCCTTGGCGCCGGCCTTGCGGTAGAGGAGCACCGCCTGGTCCCAGAGGCCGCCCTGGAGCGCGTGGTGCGCGAGGCGGTCCACCTGCTCGGCCAGCCGGCCCGTGTCCAGGCGCTCGATGACCGAGACCAGGCGCGCGTGGAGCGCGCGGCGGGTCCGATGCAGCAGCGCGCCGTAGGTGACCTCGTGCGTGAGGGCGTGCTTGAACGTGTACTCGAGGTCGGGGAAGAGGCTCGTCTCGTACAGGAACTCGGCGGCCTGGAGATGGGTCAGCGCCTCCCGGAGCTCCTCCTCGGGCGCGTCGTCGAGCGCCTGGAGGAGCGCGAAGGGCACGTCCTTGCCGATGACCGAGGCCGACTGGAGCAGGCGTTTTTCCCGGGCGGGTAGTCGGTCGACACGCGCGGCCAGGATGGAGTGCACCGTCGCCGGCACCTGGTTGGCCGAGAGCGGCCGGGCCGCGCGGTATTGCCCGCGGACCCCTTCGAGCGCGCCCGTCTCCACCAGCGCGCGCACGCTCTCCTCCAGGAAGAAGGGATTGCCTTCCGTGCGGCCGATCAGGAGATGCTTGAGGGGAGCGAGACCGGGCTCGACCCCGAGCAGGGCCTGCAGCAGCTCGTCCGCGCTCTCGTGCGCGAGCGTGTTCAGGCGCAGGCGCGCGTAGTACGTCTTGCCCCCCCAGCCGTCCCGGTACTCCGGCCGGTAGTTGGCCAGCAGGAGCATCCGCGCGCGGGGCAGGCTCTCGACGAGGCCGTCGAGCAGCGCCTGCGTTTCGCTGTCCATCCACTGGAGATCCTCGAAGACCAGGAGCAGGGGCTGGCGCTGGCTCTCACGCAGCAGGAGCACCTTGACCGCCTCGAGCGTGCGCTGGCGGCGCTGCGAGGGATCGAGCGCCCGCCATCGCGCGTCCTCGGTGGGGACGTCGAGCAGCGCCAGGAAGGCGGGGAGGCTCGGCTCGAGTCCCGGGTCGAGCGCGCGCAGGCCGGCCTGGACCCGGCCGGCGATTTCGCGCTCGCCGTCGCGCGCCTCGATCTGGAAGTAGCCCTTGAGGAGGTCCGCGATCGGGAGATAGGGCGTGCCCTTGCCGTAGGAGAGCGCGCGGCCTTCGAGGACGAGCCACCGGGGCCGGGACACCGCGTGCGTGATCTCGTGGAAGAGCCGCGACTTGCCGACGCCGGGCTCGCCCACGACGGCCACGACCTGGCCCCGGCCCGCCTCCGCCTGCCCGAGCGCGCGGTGGAGCTGGTCGAGCTCGGGCGCGCGCCCGACGAAGCGCGAGAGCCCCCGGCGCGCCGAGGCCTGCAGCCGCGAGCGGGCGTGGCCGGCCCCGGTGACCTCGAAGACCTCGAACGGGACCTCGAGGCCCCTGACCGGCATGGGTCCCAGGGATCGGCCCTCCACGTAGCCTTCGGCCAGGCGAAAGGTCTCCGCGGTGGTCAGGATCGTCCCGGGTGTGGCCATCTGCTCCATCCGCGCGGCCAGGTGCGTGGTCTGGCCGACCGCGGTGTAGTCCATGCGCAGGTCGCTGCCGATCGAGCGCACCACGACCTCGCCCGAGTTGAGGCCGACGCGGATCTGGATCGGGATGGCCTCGGCCGCCCGTGCCTCGTCGGAGTGACGCTTGACCGCCTCCTGCATGCGGAGCGCCGCGTAGCACGCGCGCACCGCGTGATCCTCGTGGGCGAGCGGGGCTCCGAAGAGGGCCATGATGCCGTCGCCCATGACCTGGTTGACCGTGCCCTCGTACTGGTGCACCGCCTCCATCATGTGCTCGAGAACGGGGTCGAGGACCTTGCGCGCTTCCTCGGGATCGCGGTCCACCAGGAGCTCCATCGAGCCCTTGAGATCGGCGAAGAGGACGGTCACCTGCTTGCGCTCGCCCTCGATGGCGCTCTTGGATGTGAGGATCCTCTCGGCGAGGTGCCGGGGCGTGTAGGCCTCGGGCGAGGCGAAGCGCGCCTGGCCGGCGGGCGTCGCGTCCACCGGCCGCCCGCACTGGCCGCAGAACCGGCCGCCGTCGCCGAGCTCGGCGCCGCACGAGCGGCAGGAAGGCGCGAGCCGTGCTCCGCACTGGATGCAGAACCGGGCCGACGCGGAGACTTCGTGCCGGCAGCGCGGACAGTGCAAGGTGGAATCTCCCGATGCGCCACTGGGAAAAGGGCGGGCGCGCCCGCCAGAGTAGCCCGCGCGCCCGAAGGGGTCAACACGCTGGGAGCCGGCCGGGCCTCCTGCTATACTCCCGTGGTCAGTTCAACGCCAGGAGCCAGCCCGTGAGCCGACGCGATCTCCTCTTCGATCTCCTTCCCCGAACGCGGTACGGGGAGCTGACCGTGGTGACGCCGGAGGGCGAGACGCGCCGCTTCACCGGCGCCCGTGAAGGGGAGCGCGCGACGTTCGTCCTGAAGGACTGGCGGGCGATCGACGCGATCCTGCGCCGTGGGGACATCGGCCTCGGCGAGTCGTACATGGCGAACCTCTGGGAGACCCCCGACCTCAAGGCCTTCCTCACCTTCTGCCAGCGCAACCGCGACGAGTTCGCCCGGCTGACCCGCTTCGACTTCGTGAACACGCTGCTCTCGCGGGTCGCGCGGCTCACCAGCGTGAACTCCTTCACGGGCAGCCGGAAGAACATCTCGGCCAGCTACGACTATCCGCCCGAGCTCTACCAGTCCTACACCGACCGGATGATGACGTATTCGAGCGGCTGGTGGGACGGCAAGGAGATGTCGCTCGACGAGGCTCAGGTCAACAAGTACGAGCGGATCCTGAGCCGGCTCGGGCCGCCGCCTCAGCACATCCTGGAGATGGGGTGCGGGTGGGGCTACTTCCTCAAGCTCGCCGCCTCGCGGGGCTACCGGATCACCGGCTGCACGGTGTCCCGGCGGCAGTACGAGTACGCGCGAGACCTGAACGAGAAGGAGATCGCGGCCGGGCAGGTCACGCTCCTGCTCGAGGACTACCGGAACGTGACGGGCGACTACGACGCGGTCATGTCGACCGGTTTCTTCGAGCACGTGGGATCGCAATACTGGGTCGAGCACTTCCGCAAGGTGAAGCAGTACCTGAGGCCGGGGGGCGTGGCGATGATCCAGACCATGCTCTGCAACCGCTTCGATCCCCGGAACGGCAAGACCCTGAACTACTTCTCCAAGTACATCTTCCCGGGCGGCGAGTTTCCGTCGATCGGGACGTTCATCGTCGCGGCCGAGGAGGCGGGCCTGAAATGCGAGGAGCACCTCGCGTTCGGCCAGGACTACGCGCGCACCATGGAAGAGTGCTGGACGCGGTTCCAGCGGAACCGCGACGACGTCCGGAGACTCGGCTACGACGAGGAGTTCATCCGCCGGTGGGAGTTCTTCCTCGCCGGCTGGTACGCGATGTTCAAGTCGGGACGGTACAACGTGATGCAGGCGAAGGTGGTGCACTATCCGTGAGGAGCCGCCCCATCCGGCCCGACGGGTTGGCGGTATGGGCCGCCGGGGTACTGGTGGGGCTCCGGTTGATCGCGCAGGTGTCGGCCCAGTCCACGCCCGTCGTTCCGTATCCGCGGGACTACAAGAGCGGTCTGGTGAAGTACGCGGTGGTGGATCGGGCGGATGGGCTCTCGAGAGATCTGTACGTCTCGCGCGACGCGCTCGACGCCCTGAAGCGGGACCCCGCGCTGAAGGAGTTCCCGGCCGGCGCGTTGTTCGCCCTCGACGTGCACAGCGCGCGGTTGCTGGGACGGGACCGCAAGACCGGGACCGCGCGGTTCGAAGCGGGCCCCGACGGTCATCTGGCCCGCAGCAAGGATGAGCGCGTCCTGCACCTGATGCAGCGCATCCAGGCCGGGCCGGGGAGTCAAAGCTGGTCGTTCGGAGGGTTCGACCCGGTCACCGCGGAGGCGTTGAAGCTGGAGCTGCCCGGCGATTGTCTCCTGTGCCACCAGGCGGCGCTCGGGAGCGACATGGCGTTCTCCCTGACCCTGCTGAAGCGCTTCGCGGCGACCGGAACGGTCCAGTACGCGTTTTGCTCACATCCCGGGCGTCAGTTCTGCCCCTTCTGACGAGCTAGCGAGCTCCGAGATCGCGCTCGGCCTCGTCGAGCAGGCGCTCGAAGGACGCAGGCGGGTCGATGAGCCGGCCGACGACGCCGGGGCTGTAGCCCTGCAGCCAGTAGCTGTTGGTCGGGTGCCCGCCGCCGGCCACGACGAGCACGAAGTTGTCGGGGCTGGCCGTGATCGGCCAGGGGTCGAGGGCGAGGCTCTCGCGGGCCACCTTGCTCGTGTCGATCTCGATCCAGGCCGCCCCGCCGGCCCGGCGGAGGTGCTCGGCCGGGATTCGCGAATGCTCCCACAGGAACTCGCGCATCGAGGCCTTGGTCCAGCCGAGGCCGGCCATGGTCTGGGCCACCACGCCCGGGATCATCAGGATGCCCGGGGTGCCGTGCTCGTAGCCGGCGAGGCCGGCCATGTTGGGCACGCGCATGAAGTCGGCCATGCGGTGCATGCCCTGGAGCGCGTCTTCCTCCGGTGTCTCCTTCTTCGCGCCCCGCCGCCGGATGTTCGTGGCGCCGTTGGCGAAGGCGAGGGAGATCGAGCTGGTGCCGGGCGCGAAGCCGTGGCGATCGGTGGCGTGCGGCGCCCAGCCCGCGGGCAGGCTCGCCTCATCCTCCGCGAAGACCACGTTCGTGTAGCGCAGGCCCCCGTAGTTGGCCATGGTGCCGACGCCGGGCAGGGCGCCGCCCAGGTTCTGCTGCAGCAGCCGCAGCGCGCGGCCGATGCTCGCGCCCGCCGGCCGCTGCGGATCGGGGCCGAGGCAGCCGAAGCCCGCGTTGAGCCGGATCCCGGCGCCGATCGGCCCGTTGACGATGACCACCGGGAAGGCGCTGCCCGACGCGGCCTGCAGCGCCTCGCTCCCTGACCGCGGATCGAGGAAGGCCTCGACCGCCGCGATCAGCACCGGCAGGTACTCGGGCCGGCCGCCCGCCATCGCCAGCGCGATGGCGCACGACTCGATCGTGGTCACGCCGCCGCGCGGCGGAAAGATGCCGAGCTTGCGTCCGCGCGGCGGTGCGGCGCCGCCGAGGATCCAGTCCACCCGCTCCCGGGTCGGCGGCCAGAGCGGCAGGCCGTCGCCCCAGCGGTTGGCGAGCATCAGGTGATTCGCCCGCGCGAAGGCGTCCTCGACGCTCGTGCCCTCCACGCGAAGCATCGGCGCCTCACCCGCCGCGTCACCGCCGAAGGCGGAACCCCAGCGGGTCAGGCCGTCGTAGAACTCCTGCTTGCGCGCTTCCACCGCGGAGATATCGCTGCCGGGCAGGAACAGGTCGATGGGGAACGTGACCATCGCCGCGTCCGGGGCCAGCCCGAGACCGGCGATCGCGTTCGTCATGACCCCCACGAAGTCCGCGCGGGTCAGCGTGACCGTCGGGATCCCCTGGGCCTCGAGCCTGGCGGCCGACCGGCCGCACGCGGTGGCGCAGGTCCCTCAGGCGGCGTTGCCGATGATGACCGCGTCGACCCCGCTGGCCTTGACGAGCGCCGCCGTCTCCTCCGAGCCGATCACCGCGTTGCCCTGGGGGAAGGCGTCGATCGGCAGGACCTCGATGCCGGGGAAGTCCGCCTCGAGCAGCGCCTTGAGCAGCGGCAGCATGCGGTAGGCCTGCCACTGCTCGTTGCTGACGAAGCCGATGCGCTTGCCCGCGAGGGCCCCGACGCGCGGCGCGTGGGGCTGCGTCACCTCGATGGCGCCCGAGGGATCGTGGAACTCGATCACGGCCATGCGATGTCTCCTATTCCTTCTTCGCGGGTTTCTGCATGAGGAAGAACGTGAGCGCGGCGATCACCAGGGCGATCCCCGCGCCGATCCCGAGCAGCTCGCGCTGCCCGTCCCACTTCACGACCTCCCCGAGGAAGAGGACGCCCAGGACCGCGATCACCACGCTGATCAGCTTCGCCTTGAGATCGTCGAGATCGTGGATCTCGAGCCACCGGGGCAGGGGCAGCGTGTCGTCGACGAAGAGCGCGTGGAGCCCGAGGCCGATGATCAGCATGACCACGCTCAGCAGGAACAGATCGGTGGACTCGATCAGGCCCAGCGCGAGGGTCTTCGCCCCCTTCGCCGAGACGCCCGCCCGGGTGGCGTCCGCCACCACGACGGCGATCTCGAGGGCCGCGTAGATCATGAGGGCCAGGGCGCCGACGAGGGTGCCCAGCACCGCCACGATCACGACGAACCGGCTCGAGGAGAGCACCCGTCGCCACATCGAGGGCATCGTACTGCACTCTTCGGGGCTTGGGCAGGCACTTGCGCGGAGGTCCCGCCGGGTGATCCGCCTTGACCCGCCTCTCCCCCGTGTGTTAGGTCCGAGGGCACCATGACGATCACGATCTTCGGCGCGGGCGCGATCGGAGGCACCACCGGGGCCGCGCTGGCCCAGGCGGGGCACGACGTTCTCCTCGTGGACAGCCACGGGCCCCACGTGGAGGCCATCAACGCCCACGGCCTCACCGTGGAGCGCGAGGGCAAGACGACCACCACGCGGGTCCCCGCGGTCCTGGCCCGGGACCTGGGCGCCGGCCTGGACCTGGTGATGCTGGCGGTGAAGAGCCATCACACGGAAGAGGCGCTCGGCGTCCTGGTCCCGAAGCTGGCCCCGGGCGGCACCGTGGTGTCGCTGCAGAACGGGCTCAGCGAGGAGCAGATCGCCCGCGCGGTGGGGCCGGCGCGCACGGTCGGCTGCCTGGTCAACTGGGCGGCGGACTGGGTGGCCCCGGGGCGGATCCTCCACGGCGGCCACGGCGCCTTCGTGCTGGGCGAGCTCGACGGCCGCATCACCCCGCGGGTCCAGGAGCTGGCCGCGCTGCTGAGCGCGGTGGAGGAGACGCCGGTCACCGACAACATCTGGGGCTACAAGTGGGGCAAGCTGATCTACGGCGCGCTCCTCTTCGGCACCGCGGTGGTGGACGCCCACGTGTACGAGGTCGTGGAGCGGAGCGCCGGCGTGCAGCAGGCGCTCGTGGGCATCGTGGGCGAGGGGCTGGCGGTGGCCGACAAGGCCGGCGTGCGCGTCGAGCCCTTCGACGAGTTCGATCCCGCCTGGTACCGCGCCGCCCTGGCCGGCGACACCGGCGCCCGCGCGCGCGCGATGACCGCCATCGCCGCGCACTACCGCGCCCACACGAAGACCAAGACCGGCATCTGGCGCGACCTCGCGGTGCGCAAGCGCAAGACCGAGGTGGACGGCCAGCTCGGCATGCTGGCGCGGAAGGGCGAGACCCTCGGGGTGGCCATGCCGCTGACCCGCCGCCTCTCCGAGCTGATCCGCGATCTCGAGGACGGCCGGCGCCAGATGGACTGGGCCAATCTCGATCCGCTCGTGACCCTGGCCGGGGGAGCGCGCGCGTGAGCCGCCCCCACTGGGGCTGGCAGGATCCGCTCGAGGCCTCGCTCCTTCCCGCGGTATCGGCCGAGTCGCTGATGGGCCACGCCCGCGCCATCGCCACCTGGGAGCGCGAGTCGGGCAGCCCCGGCGAGGCCCGCGCCTTCGACTACATCGAGACCTGCCTCAAGGGCTACGGCCTGGAAGTGGAGCGTCGCGAGATCGAGGCGTACATCTCGCTGCCGATCGAGGCCGGCGTGCTCCTGCCCGACGGCACCGTGCTGGAGGCGCTCACGCACTCGTTCTCCATCTCCACCGGGCCGGAGGGGGTCGAGGCGGAGCTGGTGGACGGCGGCGACGGCACGCGGGAGACGCTGACGCGCGCCGGCGCGCGAGGCAAGCTGGCCCTGGTGGACAGCTTCGCCACGCCGGCCAAGGCGTGGGCCGCGCAGGAGGCGGGCACGCTGGGCCAGATCTTCACCAACCTCGACCATCTCCACAACATGATCGTCACCACGATCTGGGGCACGCCCACCCCGGAGACCGCGTGGCGCATCCCGAAGCTGCCGTGCTGCTCCATCAAGCGGGTGAACGCGGAGGCCCTGCGCGCGCGGCTCCGGCAGGGTCCGCTGCGGGTGCGGCTGGTCACCCGCGTGCGCACCGAGTGGATGCCCATCCCACATCTCACCGGCCATCTGGCGGGGGCCGAGGAGGCCTTCACCCTCTTCTCCGGCCACGTGGACGCCTGGCATCACGGCGCGATGGACAACGGCAGCGCCAACGCGACCATGCTGGAGGTCGCCCGGCTCCTGGCCGCGCAGCGGGGCGGGCTCCGCCGGGGGCTGCGCCTGGCGTTCTGGTCGGGCCATTCGCACGGGCGCTACGCGGGCTCGGCGTGGTACGCGGACCACGCGTGGCGCGAGCTCGAGCGGCACGGCGTCCTGCACCTCAACGTGGACTCCACCGGTGCGAAGGGCGCGACCGACTTCACGGTGTTCCACGCCACCGAGGACGCGGCGGACTTCGCCGAGGCGGTGGTGGCCGACGTGACCGGCCAGCGGGGCCGGGCGCGGCATTTCTCGCGCGCGGGGGATCAGTCCTTCTGGGGAATCGGGTTGCCCAGCGCCTTCATGTCGATGTCCCAGCTCCCTCCCCAGGATACGGAGTTCGGCCGGACCACCGAGCGGCTCTTCGGCACGTCCGGCTTCCCGTGGTGGTGGCACACCCGCGAGGACACCATCGACAAGCTGGACGGCACGGTGCTGGCCCACGACACGAAGGTCTTCGTGGCGTCCGCGCTGCGGCTCTGCAATGGGCATGTCCTGCCGCTCGGACCGGCCCGCGCGGCGCGCGCGGTGGCGGACACCGCCGCGGAGCTGCACGCGGCGGCGGGCGGCCGCATGGACCTGGCGTCCCTGGTGGACGCCGCGCGGGGACTCGCCGCGTCGCTCGACGCGGCGGCGCCGGGCCTCGCGCGCCTGGCCGCCGGGCACGGCGGGGACGCGGCCGGCGCCAACCGGCTCCTCATGCGACTCTCTCGACTGCTGGTGCCGCTGCTCTTCACCGGCGGCGACCGCTTCGCCCACGACCTGGCCG
>DATFUK010000484.1:0-18455 GCA_035260865.1 Candidatus Methylomirabilota bacterium
CGGGATCGACGCTCAGGCAGGCCGCCATCTCGAGGTTGCGGATGAGCCCGACGCGTTCGCGGGGCACCTCGTCCGCCTCCTGCGGGATCCCGCCGAACGGAAGAGGCTGGGGCGGAACGGGCGCGGCTTCGTCGAGGCCAATCACGCGTGGGAGGGCTCTTTGGCCAGGATAGACGGCCTCCTCGCGGAGGCGGTGAGGCGCCCCCCGTCGACGGTTCCCGGTCAGCGGATGTCGGCGGCCCCCGGCGGTATCGAGAGGCGGACATGACGCTCGAGGTGAGGTCGCTTCCGGTCCCGGACAGTTCCGGCACGGTGGAGTCGGTCTGGACGGACCTTCTCGGTCGAAGCGGCGAGACATCTCCGTTCCTCACTCAGGAATGGTTCGAAGCGTGCTGTGTAGCGCTCCGCGATCGGGAACCAGAGTTGCTGGTGGTCGAGGAGCAGGGCGCCCCCATTGCGCTGATCCCGCTTCAGCGCCGAACCGGATCGCACCGGGGCCTGCCCGTTCGCTACCTGTCTCTCGTCGACTGTCCGGATTCTCCCGTCGCCGATTTCATCGTGACGGGTCACGCTGAGCCCGTCGTCCGTGCCCTGGTCGATCATCTCCTGACCCGTTCCGACTGGGACGTGCTCGAGCTGGCCCGGCTGGCGGCGGGATCCCCGACGCTGAAGGCGCTCGAGGCCGAGCTCTCTGGGCGCCTTGCCTGGCGGCGGGCCGGTACCGACCTGTCCCCTTACCTCGCGATCGACGGATCCTGGAAAACGTTTTATGGCGCGACGAGTCAGCGATTCAAGAAGACGGCCCGGAATACCCATAACCGGCTGGCCCGCCTCGGCAAGGTCGTGGTCGAGGAGCATCGGGCCCTCGATCCGGATGAGCGCCTCTTCGAGGAAGTGGTCGATCTCACGAACCGTAGCTGGAAGGCGGATCGGGGAGTGGCGATCGCAACCATGCCGCGGATGCGCGAGTTCTTCGCGGAGTTGAGCCGGCGGGCCACTCGTCGAGGCTGGCTGTCCCTCTGGCTCCTCCGCTTGGACGACGAGCCCATCGCGATGGAGTATCAACTTCGCGCCGACGGGATCGTTCATGCCTTGCGGGCCGACTACGATCTGCGCTTTGCCGCCTCCTCGCCGGGCAGCGTTCTGAATTTTGAGATCGCGCGGGCGCTGTTCGAGCGCGGCGACGTCCACGAATATCGGATGGGGCCTGGCCTGAACGATTACAAGATGCGGTGGGCAACCGCCTGCCACGAAACGGTTCGGATTCAGGCCTACCGCAATGGCCTCTACCCTCGTCTGCTGCACTACGCGGAGACCACGCTCGTGCCCGCGGCGCGCCGGTTGCGGGAGTGGTTCACATGAGCGTCTTCGCGGGCGTGCTTCAGCGCGACCCGGGTCGTACCGGGCGGCCGGCGTGGCTGGGCGATCTGGCCTGTTCCCTGGCCCGCACGGAGAGCACCACGGAAATGGCGTTCGGGCCCTTCGTGGGGATTCGGGTCGGTGGTGAGGATGTTTGCCCGCGGCGGGGACCGGTGGCGATCCTCGCGAGCGATCTCGACCTGGTGAACCTCGACGAGGTCAGGCGTCTCACCCAGTCGGAAGACGTGCTCGGTGGCCTCGCGGCCCTCTATGGCCGAGAAGGGATCCGCGGTCTCGGGCGCCTGCGCGGTGCTTTCGCCCTGGCCCTCTGGGACGCGGACCGCCGGGAGCTCGTCCTGGCCGTGGATCAGGTCGGCATGCGCCGGCTCTACTACGCGGTCACCTCCGACGGTGTGGTGTTCGGATCCCGGCCTGGTCTTCTGCGAGGCGCGCCGACATTGGATGTCGAGCCGAACCCGACCGCGGTCTACTGCTACTTGAACTTCGGCTACCTCCCGGCGCCCCTCTCGATGAGGCCGGCGATCCAGCGGGTCGCCCCCGGGTGTTTCGTGAAGGTGCGTGACACCGAGGTCACGGTGGGGCGCTACTGGGACGTGTCCTACGAGGAACGACCGCAGGACGAGACGGCGGCGGCCCACGGCACCGCGCAGCTCTGCTCGGAAGCGGTGTCGCGCGCGCTCGGCGACGGCACGGCCAAGGATGCGGGCGCCTTCCTGTCCGGAGGCACGGACAGCAGCACGATCCTGGGCCTGATGACCCGGGCGACCGGTGAGCGTATCAACGCGTTTTCGATCGGTTTCCAGGAGCGTCGCTACGACGAGCTCGAATACGCGGAGCGCGCCGCGCGCCACTTCAACGCCCTGCACCACGTGCGTCGCGTATCCCCGGCTGACGCGCTGGAGGCGCTGCCACATCTCGTGGACGCCTATGACGATCCGCTCGGGAACAACTCAGCGATCGGTACGTTCCTCTGCGCGAAGCTAGCGCGCGAGAGCGGAATAGGCCGATTGCTGGCGGGGGACGGCGGAGATGAGATGTTCGGGGGGAATGAGCGCTACACGACGGACGCGGTATTTGCGCGCTATCAGAGTATTCCCGGGCTCCTGCGACGGGGGGTTCTCGAGCCGGTGCTCGCCGCGCTCCCGGATGGACGGAACACGGTCGTCGGCCGAGCGCAGCGGTACGTTCGCCGGGCGAATATCCAGAATCCGCGTCGATTCTATTCGTACGAATTCTTTTTTGCCCAGGCAGGCGGGGAACTACTAGCCGGAGACTTTCTCTCAGCGGCGGATCGGGAGTCACCGTGGCGCGTGCTCGAGCAGCACTTCGAGCGTGCCGCCGGCACCGATGAGCTGAATCGTTTGATGTATCTCGACCTGAAGCTGACCATCGGAGACAACGACCTCTACAAGGTCACTCGTACCGCGGATATCGCCGGGGTGCAGGTTCGATTTCCATTTCTGGATCTGGCGCTCATCGAGCGAGCCGCGACGTGGCCGGCCGAGTTCAAGGTGCATCGCGGAGAGAAGCGCGTGCTGTTCAAACGGGCGTTTGGAGAGCTTCTCCCGGCGGCGACCCTCCTGAAGCAGAAACACGGCTTCGGAGTGCCAACGAGCCAATGGCTGAGGACACACGCGGGCTTCGTCGACCTCCTCCACGATTCGCTGCTTCAGGCCGACGGCTATGTCCGGACGTACTTTCGCGCGGGAGCGCTCGACGAGATGGTGCGGCGGCATGCCGCCGACTCGACCGCTTTCTACGGCGACATCCTGTGGAGTGTATTGATGCTGGAGCTCTGGCACCGGCGTCACTGCCGGCCGGGGGGCCCGGGATGAGCGAGCCTCGCCGAGAGATCGTGTTCCGCTCGGTCGCGGGCGGGCTTCTGCGTGCCGGGCTGACCGGAGGTTTGAGGGTGGTGGCGGGAAGAAGCCGTCTCCGGCCTGCGTTCAGCATCTTCACGTATCACCGGGTGAACGATTGGGGGGATGCGTTCCAGCCCGCCATGCCCACCGCGGTGTTCGAGAGACAGATCCGCTACGTGGCGGCGCACTACACGGTGCTCACGGTCGAGGAGCTCGTCGATCGCATGGCCTCGGGACGGGTTCCGCGCGACGCGGTGGCGATCACGTTCGACGATGGATACCGGGACAATCTGACTCATGCGGCGCCGATCCTCGCCCGCTATCGGGTGCCCGCGACGGTGTTCCTGGCCACGGGATTCATGGGGAGTAAGGAGGTCCCGTGGTACCACCGTTTGGCCGACGCATTGCAGCGGACTTCTCGCTCGAGTGTCTCGAGCCCGTCTGGAGAGGAGCTGCCGCTCGGTGACACGGCGGCACGCCTGGCGGCGCTGAGGCGGCTTCAGGGACAGCTCAAGACGCTGGCGGAGGACCGGTTCCAGGCTAGTCTCGCGGGCCTGCTTGAGGGGCTGGGAGAGCCTGGATCCCCCGCGCAAAGGGATCTGATGCTCTCATGGGAGGACGTCCTCGCGCTCCGCGGCCTGGGCTTCCGTATCGGGGCACACACCGTCAGCCATCCGATCTTGTCGCGGTTGACGCTCGAGCGAGCCCGGGAGGAGATTCTGGGGTCGCGGAGAGCGATCGAGGCCGCCGTGGGGTATCCCCCGCGGGCGTTCGCGTATCCCAACGGCGGCGCGGCCGACTACACGTCGGACGTGGTCGATCTTGTCCGTGCGGCTGGCTTCACGTGTGCGGTGACGACGAAATTTGGCATGAACACTGACAGCACATCGCCCTGGGAGCTTCGGCGCGGGCAGCCTTGGGAAGAGGATCTTCCCCGATTCGCGCTCAAGCTGGCCTGGTACGGGCTCACCCTGCGATAGGAAGGAGAGCAGCGCGTCCATGTGTGGAATCGTCGGGTACATCGGACAGGGTAACGCGACGGAGGTCATCGTTGAGGGCCTGCGGCGCCTCGAATACCGGGGCTATGACTCGGCTGGGCTCGTCGTCCTCGAGGGCGGAAGCCTGGAGGTCCGGCGGGCTCCCGGGAAGCTGGCCGACCTCGCGAAGCTGCTGGAGTCCAGTCCTTCACGTGGCCAGGTGGGTCTGGGCCACACCCGGTGGGCGACCCACGGCAAGCCGTCGGAGGCCAACTCGCATCCCCACGCCGACTGCGGCGCCTCCCTGGCGGTGGTTCACAACGGAATCATCGAGAACTATCTCCCGTTAAAGCAGCGATTGGTGGCCGCCGGGCACGTCTTCCGGTCCGAGACGGACACCGAGGTCATCGCGCATCTCCTGGAGGCTCATCTGGCAGCGCAAAAGGATATGCTAGATGCGATGCGCTCGACGCTGGCGGAGCTCCGTGGCGCCTACGCTCTCGCGGTCATCTCGGTCACGACGCCGGGGCACCTGTATGTGGCGAAGCACGGGGCCGGAAGTGTCGTCATCGGGCTCGGACCTCACGGGGTCCTCGTCGCCTCCGATATCCCGGCCATCCTGCCTCACACCCGGGACGTGATCATTCTGGAGGACGGGGAGTTGGCCACCCTGTCGCGCGACGGGGTCGAGATTCAGACCCTCGCGGGCACTCACGTCGAGCGGGTGCCGACCCACATCACGTGGGACACGGCGGATGCCCAGAAGAATGGCTATCCGCATTTCATGCTGAAGGAGATTCACGAGCAGCCGCAAGCGGTGACCGACACGTTCCGGGGCCGGCTCGTTGACGAACAGACGGCGGTATCGTTGCCGGACCTCGGCCTGACGTCGGAGGAGATCGGGCGCCTCCAGCGAGTGGTGCTCGTGGCTTGCGGAACATCCTACAACGCCGCCCTCGTGGCGAGGTTTATGCTCGAGGAACTGGCGGAGCTGCCGGTCGAGGTCGATATCGGATCGGAATTTCGCTATCGGCACCTCGTTCTCGGCCCGGACACCTTGGTGGTGGCGATCTCGCAGTCCGGGGAGACCGCGGACACCCTGGGTGCGGTGAAAGCCGCGAAAGCTTGCGGGGCCCCGGTGGTCGCCATCAGCAATGTCGTCGGGTCCGCCCTCTCCCGCGAGGCGCGGGCCACCCTGTACACTCACGCGGGGCCGGAGATCGGGGTCGCGTCGACGAAAACCTTCACCGCGACGGTCACCGTCTGCTATCTGCTCGCGTTGGCGCTCGGTCGGGAGCGCGGAAGCCTCTCGGCCCTCGACGCCCGGAAACGGATCGAGGATCTGCTGGAGGTGCCGGCGGCGATCGCCGCCGCGATCTCGCTGAACCCGCACTTGCCCGAGCTCGCGCGAATCCTCTCACCGTTCGCGCACTTCCTGTATCTCGGTCGAGGGATCAACCATCCGGTGGCCCTGGAGGGCGCTCTCAAGCTGAAGGAGCTCTCCTACGTCCACGCGGAAGGGTATGCCGCGGGGGAGATGAAGCACGGCCCCATCGCCCTGATCGATCAGCGCGTTCCGGTCCTGGCGATCGCTCCCCGTGACCAATCGTACGACCGCATTCTCGGCAATGTGGAAGAGGTGAAGGCCCGGGGCGGCCGGGTGATCGGGGTCGGACACCAGGGCGATACGGAGTTGGCGAACCGGGTGGACCACACGCTGGTGGTGCCGCCGGTGGCGGATCTTCTCTCGCCGCTGCTGACGATCGTTCCGCTTCAGCTTCTCGCCTATCACATCGCCCTGGTCCGCGGCTGCAACGTGGACCAACCCAGAAACCTAGCCAAGAGCGTCACGGTGGAGTGATCATGTACGCCTATCTCGAAGAGTTCTGGCAACATCGGGAGCTTACCCGAAGCTTTGCCATGCGCGATATCAAGGCCCGCTACAAGCAGACCGCGCTCGGCGCGGCCTGGGCGATTCTTCAGCCGTTCTCGCTGATGGTCGTCTTCACGCTGGTCTTTTCGCACTTCGTTCAGGTGCCGACCAACGGTGTTCCGTATCCAATCTTTTCGTACTCCGGTCTGATCTTTTGGAGTTTCTTCGCCACGACCATCTCGCAGGGGACGGCCGCCATCGTGGCGAACGCCAATCTCGTGCGGAAGATCTACTTCCCGCGCGAGACGCTTCTCGTGTCCATCATCTTGTCGGCGGCGGTGGACCTGGGGATCGCGGCGGTGATCTTCGGCGCGATGCTCGTCTACTACAAGGTGGCTCTGTCGTGGGCGATCTTGTGGGTGCCGGTGCTCCTGCTCGTGCAGGCGGTGTTTGCGCTGTCGGTGGTGTGTATCACGGCCGCGCTCAACGTGGGTCTCCGCGACGTAGGCCACGCGATCCCGCTCCTCTTGCAGCTCTGGATGTTTGCGACCCCGGTGGCGTATCCCCTGGATATCGTTCCGCACGCGCTGCGGCCGCTCTATGAGCTGAATCCGATGACGACGGTCATCGAGGGATACCGGCGAGCGATCCTCCAGGGGGTGGCGCCGGACCTGCCAGACCTGGCGATCGCGGTGGCCATCACGGGGGTGTTACTCGCGGTCGGGTACAGCTACTTCAAGCGCAGCGAAGCGACCTTCGCTGACGTCATCTGACGGGAGCCTATCGAACATGTCCGACGTAACCGTCCGCCTCGACGCCGTGTCGAAGAGCTACCGCCTTCACCGTGGGTGGTACGGATCCCTCCGTACCGAAGTCTCCTCGTGGATTCGTCGCCTCCGGGGGGCTGACGGGGCCGACGAGATGTTCTGGGCGCTGCGAGACGTGTCTTTCGAGATCGAGCGTGGTGACGTGGTCGGGTTGATCGGGTCCAACGGGGCCGGGAAGAGCACGCTCCTGAAAATCCTGTCGCGGGTCACGACGCCGACCTCGGGGAGCTATACCACCAGCGGGCGCGTGGGGGCCCTGATCGAGGTGGGCGCCGGTTTTCATCCTGAGCTGACCGGGCGGGACAACATCTACCTGAACGGTGCCATCCTCGGCATGCGGCGTCGCGAGATCGACGCGAAGTTCGAGCGCATCGTCAGCTTTGCCGAGATCGAGCGTTTCATCGACACCCCGATCAAGTACTACTCGTCGGGAATGCAGGTTCGGCTCGGCTTTTCGGTGGCCGCTCACGTGGATCCCGAGATTCTTTTGGTGGATGAGGTCCTCGCGGTGGGAGACGTCGCGTTCCAGACGAAGTGCCTGAACAAGCTGGCCGAGCTGACGGAACAAGAGAAGACGATCGTGCTCGTGTCTCACAACATGGCCAGTATCGTGCAGCATTCGCGCAAGGTGTTGTGGCTTCAGGGCGGCCGGCTTCAGGCGTTCGGCGATCCGGAGTCCGTGGTCGAGCAGTATCTGCGTTCGATGCGCGAGCAGCTGACCACGGAGGATCCACGGGACGTCGTATCGAAGGCGATGACGGACAGTGACCGTGCAATTCGGATCGACTCGGTGAGTCTGTGCGCTCCCGATGGCAGCGTACCGGCCGCGTTTCGGAGCGATGAGGCGGCCTGCGTAGAGATCGCCTACACCATCCAGCGACCGGTGCCGAACCCGGTCTTCGAGGTCACGATCAACGATGCGCAGGGACACTTTCTCGGCGGCGTGACCACGCGCTTTGACGGGATCGAGATCGATACCAGTAACGAGAGCGGGCGACTGCGCTTGACGTTGAGGCCGCTGATTTTCCTGAAGGGCGACTACGCCATCAATGTTCACGTACGCGACGTGCACATCCAGCGCTATCACGACTCTCGCAACCGGGCGGCGGTTCTCGTGGTCGAAGGTCCCAGCATTGCATCGCGAGAGGTGAGCGGGCACATCAACTACCCGCACAAGTGGGAAGTCCTGTGACGGGCGAAGTGCGCCGACGGACCAGCCGGATCACACATTCTTGGGGAGGCGCCGTATGAAGGTCTTGGTGACAGGTCACAATGGATACATCGGCTCGGTCATGGTTCCGGTGCTTCAGGCCGCGGGTCACAGCGTGGTCGGGCTCGACACCTTCTACTTCGAGGATTGCCTGCTCGGCGGGGAGACTCAAGGGGTTTCCGCGATTCGTAAGGACTTGCGGGACGTCGAGCTCACCGACCTTCAGGGGTTCGAGGCGGTCGTTCACCTCGCGGCGCTCTGCAACGATCCCATCGGAGACCTCAATTCGGACTGGACCCATGACATCAACTACGAGGCGTCGGTCCGCCTCGCGAGGATGGCGCGGGAGGCGGGGGTTCGGCGGTTCTTGTACGCGTCGTCGTGCAGCATGTACGGCGCGGCGGGAGGTGGGGATCTCCTGTCCGAAGAGGCGCCGCTTCGTCCGTTGACCGCCTACGCGCTGTCCAAGGTGCGCACCGAGGAGGGAATTGCGCCTCTGGCCGACTCGGACTTCAGTCCGGTGTTCATGCGAAACGCCACCGCGTACGGGTTTTCGTCACACCTCCGGGCGGATGTGGTTCTGAACAACCTGGTGTGCTGGGCGCATACGACCGGGAAGATCCGCATCATGAGCGACGGGACGCCGTGGCGTCCGATCGTGCACGTTCAGGACATATCCCGGGCCTTCGCGGTCGCCCTCAGCGCCCCGCGGGCTGCGATCCACAATCAGGCCTTCAACGTGGGGGCGGACGCCGAGAACTATCAGGTGTCCGAGCTGGCCGAGATCGTGCGCGGAACCGTCCCGGGTTGTACGGTCGAGTACGCGGAGTCGGGCGGGCCCGACCCGCGGAGCTACCGGGTGAGCTTCCAGAAGCTCAGTCGGACGTTCCCGGAGTTCAAGCCGCACTGGAATGCTTCCTTCGGGGCCAAGGAGCTGTATTCCGTCCTTCAGGATTGCGGGATCAGCTTGCAGGACTTCCAGGGACGACGGTACATCCGCCTGACCCAGCTCAAGCACCTCATCGAGGGAGGGTATCTCGACGGCACGTTGCGATGGAGCCGAGACACGACGCGGCGGAGATCGGCAGGCCAGTGAGTGCCATGGTCTCCTGCCGCTTCTGTGCCCGGCCCTTGAGTCGCAGCTTCGTGGACCTGGGAATGTCTCCCCTCTGCGAGAGTTTTGTCAGCGCGGAGGAAAGTAACCAGATGGAACCGTTTTACCCACTCCACGCCTACGTGTGCGATGGATGCTTTCTGGTTCAGGTCCAGGCGTACGTCCGCCCGGAGCACATTTTCACGGAGTACGCGTACTTCTCCTCCTACTCCGACAGCTGGCTACGGCACGCCGAGGCGTACGTCGACATGATCGTGGCGCGGCTGGGTCTCGGCGCGCGCCAGTCCGTGATCGAGCTCGGTAGCAACGATGGTTATCTGCTGCAATACTTCGTGGCTCGCGGCATCGACGTCCTCGGAATCGAGCCCGCCGCGAACGTGGCGGAGGTCGCGGTCAAGCGCGGGGTGCGCAGCGTGGCCCGGCTGTTCGACGTAGGGCTGGCGCAGGAGTTGGTGGCGGAGGGGCGTCGACCGGATCTTCTCATCGGCAACAATGTGCTGGCCCAGATCCCCGATCTGAATGGATTCGTGGCGGCCATGAAGATTCTCCTCGGCCCCCGCGGGGTCATTACCATGGAGTTCCCGCACTTGATGCGGCTGATGGAGGAGAACCAGTTCGACACCATCTACCACGAGCACTTCTCGTATTTTTCACTGCTCACGGTGGAGCGGATCTTCGCGGCGCACGGGCTCACCCTGTTCGACGTCGAGGAGCTGCCCACCCACGGGGGCTCGCTCCGGATATACGCACGGCATACCGAGGACAGCGAAAAGATCGTTGAGTCGCGGGTGAGAGATCTTCGCGATCGGGAGCTCGCCACCGGACTGGATCGGCTCGAGCACTACGGGCTGTTTGCCGAGCAGGTCCGCGAAACAAAGCGACGGATCCTGGACTTCCTGATCGGCGCTCGGCGTCGGGGCAAGTCGGTGGTCGGCTACGGGGCTCCCGGAAAGGGCAACACGCTCCTCAACTACTGCGGCATTCGAACGGATTTCCTGGACTATACGGTCGACCGCAACCCGTACAAGCACGGGAAATTCCTCCCCGGGACACATATCCCGATCTACGCGCCCGAGCGGATCCTCGAGACCAGGCCGGACTACCTGTTCATCCTGCCGTGGAATCTCAAGAACGAGATCATGGAGCAGATGGGCGTCATTCGATCCTGGGGGGGACAGTTTGTGGTGCCGATCCCGGACGTCAAGGTCTACCCGTGATAGTGACGCGGAGCCCGCTGGCCGGCGCGGTCGTCCTCGATCTGGAGCCACAGCACGACTCCCGTGGCTTCTTCGCGCGAACCTGGTGCGTCCGGGAGGCGGAGGCCGCGGGGTTGAACCCCCGCCTGGCCCAGGCGAGCGTGTCCTATAACAAGCGTCGGGGCACGCTTCGCGGCATGCACTATCAGGAGGCTCCGCACGAGGAGGCGAAGCTCGTGCGCTGTACGCGGGGGGCCATCCACGATGTGGTGATCGATCTGCGGGCGGCTTCGTCTTCGTTTGGCGGGCATTTCGCGGTCACGCTCAGCGCCGAGAATCGGCGAATGCTGTACGTGCCGGAAGGATTCGCGCATGGCTTCCAGACGTTAGAGGACGACACCGAGGTGTGCTATCAGATCTCGGAGTTCTACGTTCCGTCGGCCGCGCGGGGCATACGCTGGGACGATCCCGCTTTCGGCATCGAGTGGCCGCTGGCGGATCCGATCCTCAGCGAGCGCGACCGCTCGTATCCGGACTTCAGCAGACCCGCGGGTGGAGAGGGATGAACCTTGCCGGGCGGCTTGCCGACGTGAACCGGGAGGCTCTGGGGCGGGAGCTTCACGACCGGGTCGCCGACATCTATCCGATTTGCCGGAGCATCACCGGCGATGGAGTTCGCGGCACGCTCGCGCGTCTGGCGAAGGACGTGCCCTTGAGCGTCCACGAGGTCCCAACCGGTGCGCAGGTGCTGGACTGGACGGTGCCGCGGGAGTGGAACATCCGCGATGCCTACGTGCGGGTGCCGGGCGGCCCTCGGGTCATCGACTTCCGTCAGTCCAACCTGCATGTGGTCGGCTACAGCGTACCGGTGCGAGCCCGGATGAGTTTGGACGAGCTCCGACCGCACCTGTTCACGATTCCGGATCGCCCAGACTGGATCCCGTACCGGACCTCCTACTATCAGGAGAGCTGGGGATTCTGCCTGAGCCAGCGGCAGCTCGAGGGCCTGGAGGCTCGGGAATACGAGGTGTGCATCGATTCATCACTCGAGCCCGGCCACCTCACCTACGGCGAGTACTGCATCCCGGGGGCGACCGAGGACGAGATCCTCGTGTCCACGCACGTCTGCCATCCGTCGCTGGCGAACGACAACGCGGCGGGGCTGTCGGTCGCGGTGCAGTTGGCCAAGTACCTCGCCGACCTGCCCCTGCGGTACACCTACCGGTTCCTGTTCATTCCGGGGACGATCGGCGCGATCACCTGGCTGGCGGTGAACGAGGCCCGAGTGCCTCGGATCAAGCACGGGCTGGTGCTCGCCTGTGCGGGCGACGCGGGGCGCATGACGTACAAGAAGAGCCGGCGCGGGACCGCGGAGATCGACAGGACGGTGAGCCAGATTCTGCGCGATTCCGGGCAGGATCACGAGATCCTTCCGTTCTCGCCCTACGGATATGACGAGCGGCAGTTCTGCTCGCCCGGCTTCAATCTGCCCGTCGGCTGCCTCATGCGCACACCGTGGGGGCGCTATCCCGAGTACCACACTTCCGCCGACGGCATGGACCTCGTGCGCCCGGAGGCCCTCGTCGACTCCCTGCTCACCACGATGCGGATCTGCGATGCGCTCGAGGGGAACGCGACCTATGTGAACCTCAGTCCCAAGGGCGAGCCGCAGCTCGGTCGGCGCGGCCTCTATCGCTCGGTCGGCGGGTTCAGCGATGCGGGGGCCATCGAGATGGCGTTGCTGTGGGTCTTGGACTTGTCCGACGGCAGCCACTCGCTACTCGACATCGCCGAGGGATCCGGTTGCTCGTTCCCGACGATTCGTCACGCGGCGGAGCTCCTGGAAGAGCACGCGCTTCTTCGAAAGGTGAACCGGTGAATGCCTCGGTGATGCCGGAGTCGTGCCCATTCACCGGGTCGGCGCTGATCACGGGAGCCGGAGGGTTCCTGGGCAGTAAGCTGTCGGCCCGTCTCGCGCGAGCGGGTCTCGCGGTGCACGCGACGTCCCGGAGGGAGCGGTCCTCGTCCGACGGTCGCGTTCGCTGGTGGCGGCTGGCGATGGAAGATGCTCGGGCGGTGGAAGAGCTGGTCGGGGAGATCAAGCCCGACGTGATCTTCCATCTGTCGGGCCTCGCGAACGGCGCTCCCGACATGGGACTCGTCCCGGAGATCTTTCACAGCCAGGTTACCAGCACTGTGAACCTCCTGACCGCCGCGACGAGCTCGCGCTGCGGGCGGATCGTCCTCGCCGGCTCGCTGGAGGAGCCCCGGGGCACGGATCCCGAGCCGGTCCCGGCGTCGCCCTACGGTGCGGCCAAATGGGCGGCCAGCGCATACGGGCGCATGTTTCACCGCGTGTACGGGACGCCGATCGTGATCGCCCGGACGTTCATGACCTACGGGCCCGGTCAACCCGAATGGAAGGTGATCCCCTCCACGATCCGCGCGCTCCTCGACGGACGAGCGCCCCGCCTGAGCCACGGGACTCGCCACGTCGACTGGATCTACGTGGACGATGTCATCGAGGGGCTTGTTTGCTGCGGAGGCGCTCCCGGTATCGAGGGTATGACCCTGGACCTTGGATCGGGGACCACGACGACCATCCGGGAGGTCGTGGCCCGCCTCGTGACGTTGACCGACCCGTCGATCCGCCCGGAGTTCGGAGCGCTTCCGGAGCGGCCGTCTGAGGACCATCGAGTCGCTGACGTCCGGACGAGCTCCGCGCATCTCGGCTGGCAACCCTCGATCGCGCTCGACGAGGGATTGCGGCGCACCGTCGACTGGTACCGTTCCCAACCGAGCTCGACAGACCCCTCCCCGCAGCGGCTCTCCGCGGCCGTGGAAAGGTGGACGTAGTCATGAAAGTCGTTCTCTTCTGTGGCGGCCTCGGCACCCGGCTGCGTGAGTACTCCGAGACCATCCCCAAACCAATGGTGACGATCGGCTATCGCCCGATCATCTGGCACGTCATGAAGTACTACGCTCACTTCGGACATACCGATTTCATCCTGTGTCTCGGGTACCGGGGAGACGTCATCAAGCAGTACTTCCTGAACTATGAGGAGTGCCTCTCCAACGACTTCGTCCTGTCGAAGGGGGGAAAGGAAGTTACGCTCCACAGCCGCGACATCGAGGACTGGAACATCACCTTCGTGGACACCGGGCTCGATGCCAATATCGGACAGCGTCTGAAGGCGGTGCAGCGCCACCTGCAGGGCGAGGAGATGTTCCTCGCCAACTACACGGATGGGTTGTCGGATCTGTACCTGCCCGACTACCTCGAGCACTTCCGGAGCCACGACGCGGTGGCGAGCTTCGTGTCGGTCCGGCCGAACCACACGTTTCATATCGTATCCAGCGGGTCGGGGAGCATCGTCACCGATATCCGGCACGTGGCGGATGCGGATCTGTGGATCAATGGCGGGTTTTTCGCATTCAAGCAGGAGATCTTTGAACAGCTGCGCGACGACGAGGAGCTGGTCCAGGGGCCGTTCGCGCGGCTCATCAATCTCCGCAAGCTGATCGCGTACAAGTACGAGGGCTTCTGGGCATGTATGGACACCTTCAAGGACAAGCAGCGATTCGACGACATGAACGGACGTGGCCATACGCCTTGGGAGGTCTGGAAGACGCCTTCGGAGCCACGGCCCCGCGTCGGGGGGGCGCCCGCGCCGAGCGGAGTCTCATCGGGTTTACGGTCGTGAGGGGAGAGTGATGCTGAGTCTGTCGCTGGCGAAGAGCGGCGGGGCCCTGCAGGTGCTGTGCCTGGGCGCCCACTCGGATGACATCGAGATCGGCTGCAGCGGGACGGTGCTCACCCTGCTCGAGGCGAGACCCGATGTGGAGGTCACGTGGGTCGTGTTCAGTGCCGAGGGGCGACGCGAGGACGAGGCGCTCCGGAGCGCCGACCGCCTTCTCGCGGCGGCGGGAGCGCGGAGCGTGGTGCTGAAGCCGTTTCGCGACGGATTCTTCCCTTTCCAGGGCGCGGAGATCAAAGAGGCGTTCGAGGATCTCAAGGACAAGGTGTCGCCGGACGTGATCCTCACGCATCATCGCGGAGACCTTCACCAGGACCATCGGATGATCTCCGATCTGACGTGGAACACGTTTCGCGATCACATGATCCTCGAGTACGAGATTCCGAAATACGACGGCGATCTCGTCTCGCCCAATGTGTACGTGCCCCTGACGGAATCGGTGTGTCGGCGCAAGATCACGAATCTTCTGGAAACCTTCTCTACCCAGAAGGGGCGGAGCTGGTTTTCGGAGGACCTGTTTCGAGCTCTCATGCGGCTCCGGGGTATGGAGTCTCGCGCCCCCGAGGGGCTGGCCGAGGGCTTTCACTCGAGAAAAGTCGTGCTCGGCTGACATATGAAATCCTCGAAGGACCCGTTGGTCACGGTGGTCACGCCGGTTTATAACGGAGAGGCGTATCTCGGGGAGTGCATCGAGAGCGTGCTCGCGCAGACGTATGACCACTGGCAGTACGTGATCGTCAACAACCAGAGCACGGATCGATCACTCGAGATCGCGCTGCAGTACGCTCAGAAAGATCCTCGCATTCGCGTCATCACGAACGAACACTTCGTCGACGTGATGCGGAGCCAGAATATCGCGTTCCAGCAAGTGTCGACCGACAGCACGTATTGCAAGATGGTGCACGCGGACGACTGGCTGTTTCCGGATTGCCTGCGCTTGATGGTGGAACTGGCCGAACGGTACCCTTCGGTCGGCATCGCGGGCGCGTATCGGCTGGATGATACCGTGGTCACGCCGAGTGGTCTGCCGTATCCCTGCACGAGCATGGCGGGTCGGGAGCTGTGCCGCACGATTCTGCTCGGGGGCCCGGGGGTATTCGGATCCAATAGCTCGATCCTCTTCCGGTCGGAGCACGTCCGAAGCCGGGAGCTATTCCTGGACGAGTCGGACTTTCATGGCGACACCGGGGTGTGTTACGAGATTCTCCAGAATTGCGATTTCGGGTTCGTTCATCAGGTCCTCACTTACACGCGGCGGCACCCGGGAGCGCAGACCGAGTTCGCCGAGTCGGTGAACACCTACCTGGCCGGCCAGCTCCGGCATCTGCAGCGCTACGGGCCGATCTACCTCAGCCAGGAAGAGTACGAGAGCCGGCACCGATGGCTGCTCGCCGAATACTACCGGTTCCTGGGTCGAAGTCTTCTCGAGCCCCGGGGCGAGGAGATCTGGCGGTATCACGAGGCGGCGCTCGCCAGCCTCGGACACCGGGTGAGCTCCGGGCGTTTGCTCACGATGCTCCTCACGTACTGGCGGCGGGCGGTGATGAGCCCGGTCCAGGCAGGACGCCTGGCGGGCCGTGTCCTGTGGCGGCTCGTCTGCCCAGGGGCGGGCGCGCCGGTGGAGAGAGCCCGGTGAGCCAGCAGGGCGGAGGTCTTTCCACGGTGGTCAGGGAGGCGTATTGGCGTCTCCGGAACCCGGATGTTCAGCCGTGGTCACGCTTGCGGGACCGGCTGCGACGACGGTCGATCGACCTCTCCGGGACGCTCACGGCCTACCGTCCGCCTGGATGGGAGGCCATCCAGTGGGCGGAGCTTCGGGACGATCTCCCGGGCGCCTCGACGCAGCTGGGGGAATCGCATCTGGTCGAGCTTTTGGAGGCCTACCGGACCCAGGGGCGGGCCGTCCTTCTACCCGACAATCTGGAAAAAAGCCGCTACTACCGCTGCGAGGAGCAATACATCCGATACGTCCGGGACGTGCTCGAACCTTTCTCCCGGGCGGATCTGTTCGCCGAGGCCGACGCCTTCGTGACGCTGTACGAGCGAATCCGATCGGGCGATCCGTCGCCGGTTCGGTTTCCCTCCGCGGCCGCGCACTCCGACGCCGGGTCGGATCCGGTTGTTCGCGCGACCTTGACTCCCGGCACCTTCGAGATCGTCGACGGGCATCACCGCCTGGCGATCGCATGGGTGCTGGGAGAGCGGTCCAAGGCCGCAGTGGTGCTGCCGCCCGAGCCCACTGCCCTCCAGGCGCTAGTGATGACGTCGAGCCGCGCCCGTACTCGAAACAACGGACAGCGGCTCCTCTACCAGCCCATCACCGGTCCGGAGTTCGATGCCTCCTGGGGCCTGGCCACGCGCTCGCATCTGTACCTCGAGCCCATGCTCGGCTTCCTCGCCCGGCAGGGCCTGTCATTGCCCGGTCTCTCCGTGCTCGATCTCGGCTGCCGCTATGGGTGGTACGTCGATATGCTCGCCCGGCAGGGCGCCCGGGTCCGTGGGGTGGACTGGGACGGGGCCGGACTGATGGTCGGGCGCATCGCCTACCGGCTCCCGTCGACCCAGCTCGTTCAGAGCGATTTGTCCGCGTTCCTCTCCGATCGTGCCGAGCCCGTCGACGTCGCTTTGCTCTTGGATACCATGGATGATTTCACGATCACATCGGACTGGAGAGGGCTTCCCGAGCTGCTGACGCGGGTGGACGCCATCACCCGGTCGGTGCTCTTCCTGGGCGTGGCGGCTCCTTCGGTCCCCTCGTTCCGCAGCGGTCTGCGCCCTCCCGAGCTGGCGGCCATCGTCGATCTGGTCCGAAAGCATACCGGCTTCACCGATGTCGTGCCCCTCGACGGTCCTTCACCCACGCTGTTCGGCTGTGTGCGGGGCTGAGCCGATGGCTCCCCTGCCGATCTCCGTCGTCATCCCGGCCTACAACGCCTCCGCGTACCTGGCCGAGGCCCTCGAGAGCGTTCGCGGGCAGACCGCGCAGCCGACGGAGGTCATCGTGGTGGATGACGGCTCCACCGATGCTACCGCCGCGATCGCCCGGGCCGGTGGTGCGACCGTGCTCAGTCAGCCCAACATGGGCATCAGCGCGGCCCGCAACGCGGGCATCCGCGCCGCCACGCAGCCGTGGGTCGCGTTTCTCGATGCCGACGATCTCTGGGAGGCCGACAAGCTGCGCGCCCAGTGGCTCGCCGCGGAGGGCTGTCCCGACGTCGGAGCGGTGTTCACGAACTTCATCGAATTCGACACCAACGGCCAGATTGGAATGCCATTTTTTTCCCGGATTCCGCACTATCATGAATTGATGGGTACCCGGATCGGTCCCGACGTCCTGCGCTGTGATCACCGTAGTCTCCAGGAGCAGTTCTTCCAGGGGAACTTCATCGCTCCGTCCACGCTCCTGGTGCGGCGCCTCCTTCTTCTCCACGTGGGGCTGTTCGACGTGACCCTGTCCCACTGCGAGGATCGAGAGTGCTGGCTTCGTCTCCTCGCCGCCTCCTCGATGGCCGCGGTCGAGACGCCTCTCTCGCGTTCGCGCATTCAACCCGGAAACTGGTCCCGTAACTCCCTGCAGATGCTGTTGGGCGCCATCATGGTGACCGATCGGATCCTCGTGTCTCCCGACCGGTACCCGTTCGGCGCCGCCGAGCACTACGGGAAGTTGCGTCCAGGTCTGTACGTGGCGGCCGGGCGCGTCGCCGAGGACGCGGGCGATATCCGACGGGCTCGCGAGTACTATCTCCAGGGCTGGCGGCTCGGTTCCGGGGTGCGGGCTTTCGCCCTCACCTCGCTCTCGCTCCTTCCGGGGCCCATGCGCTCAGTGGCGCGGGCGCTCCGCCGCCGGCTCAGTCTCACCACCACGTCTGGCGTGGTCTCGGCGTGGACATGACGGGCTTTCGTCCTCGTCGACCCCGCAACGTTCTCTTCATCGAGAACAGCATCGGGGTGTCCGGATCGCTGATCAGCCTGTGCACGCTCCTCGCCCACCTCGACCGCGAGCGCTATGCCCCGCACGTCATCCTGTCGCGCGCCACTCAATGCGAGTACGTCGGAAGAGTGCTGGGGCCGGAGTTTCCCGCCCGGCTGGTTCCATGGACCAACAGCCTGAAGACCGTCCAGCCGTTCGCATTCCTTCTCGACCTTGCGATGCGGTATCCGCGACTGCCGGCTCGCCTCTTGACCAGCCCGGTCGCGGCCCTCGATATCCCGACCGTGATCCTGCCGTACGTGGCACGACTGCGCCGGCTGGCCAGGC
>DATFUK010000485.1:0-3909 GCA_035260865.1 Candidatus Methylomirabilota bacterium
GGGCAGCCGGTTGCAGTGCTCCACCGTGCGGCGCGCGGCGTCGATGTCGGAGAAGTTCAGCAGGGGATCCACGCCCTGGCTGAAGAGGTTGAGGGCCAGAGTGACGACGTCCACGTTGCCGGTGCGCTCACCGTTGCCGAAGAGCGTGCCCTCCACGCGGTCGGCGCCGGCCATCACGCCCAGCTCGGCGGCGGCCACCGCGGTGCCGCGGTCGTTGTGCGGATGCAGCGACAGTACGAGCGAGTCCCGCCGGCTCACGTGGCGGAGGAACCATTCGATCTGGTCCGCGTAGATGTTCGGGGTGGCCATCTCCACCGTCGCGGGGAGGTTCAGGATGACCTTCTTGGCCGGGGTCGGCTCCCACACGTCCATGACCCGCTCGCAGATCTCCACCGCGAAGTCGAGCTCGGTGCCGGTGAAGCTCTCCGGGGAGTACTGGTAGTGCACGTCGCACTCGGGGATGGTGGCGGTCAGCTCGCGGCAGAGGCGGGCCGCGCGCACCGCGATGTCCACGATGCCGGCCCGGTCGAGGCCGAAGACCACCCGGCGCTGCAGCGTGGAGGTGGAGTTGTAGAGGTGCACCACCGCCCGCGGGGCGCCGTGCAGCGACTCGTAGGTACGCTCGATCTGCTCGGGGCGCGCCTGGGTGAGGACCTGGATGATCACGTCGTCCGGGATCAGGTCCTCTTCCACGAGCTGGCGGATGAAGTCGAAGTCGGGCTGGGAGGCCGCCGGGAAGCCCACCTCGATCTCCTTGAAGCCGCACTGCACCAGCAGGTCGAACATCCGGCGCTTGCGCTCGGGGTCCATGGGGTCGATCAGGGCCTGGTTGCCGTCCCGCAGGTCCACGCTGCACCAGCGCGGCGCGCGGGTGATCACCCGGGACGGCCACGTGCGATCCGGCAGCGGGATCGGGGTGAACGGACGGTAGTGCTGGAACGGCATCGGAGCCGGTGGACCTACCTTGCGCGCCATGTGAACGCCTCCCTGTCGATAGAAACAAAAAAGCCTCCCCGGAACATGGGAGAGGCTTTTGGCGCGCGCCGCGAAAGGCGCGCGCCTAACTCAGTAGCAGGGCCTCGAAGAGGATACCCACCTGCGTCATGTGCCGGGCATTGTCCCCAGACCGGGGCCGTTTGTCAAGCTTCCGGTAGAATGCGGGAGTGATCGCGGTCCAGGAGGTCACGAAGCGCTTCGGCGCCACCCCGGCCCTCGACGCGGTGTCGCTCACGGTGCGCTCCGGCACCACCCACGTGCTCCTGGGCTCGAGCGGCTCGGGCAAGTCCACCCTGCTGCGGCTCATCCTGGGCGTGATCTGGCCGGACGCGGGCTCGGTCCAGGTGGACGGCACCCCGGTGGAGCCCGCCACCCGCGACGGGCTCCTCGCCCGCATGGGCTACGTGGTGCAGGACGGCGGGCTCTACCCCCACCTGACCGCCTTCGCCAACGTGGCGCTGGCCGCCGAGGCGCAGCGCTGGGCGTCGGCCCGGATCGCGGCGCGGATCGGCGAGCTGGCCGACCTGGCCGGGCTCGACGGGGCCATGCTTCGGCGGTACCCGCGCGAGCTCAGCGGGGGACAGCGCCAGCGGGTGGGACTCATGCGCGCGCTCGTGCTCGACCCGCCCATCCTGCTGCTCGACGAGCCGCTCGGTGCCCTCGATCCGATCGTGCGCGCGGAGCTGCAGGAGCAGCTCGCGGCGCTCTTCGCGCGCCTGGCCAAGACGGTGGTGCTGGTCACCCACGACATCCGCGAGGCCGCGCGCCTGGGCCAGGCGATCACCCTGCTCACCGGCGGACGCGTGGTCCAGCACGGGACCTTCGCGGACCTCGCCGAGCGGCCGGCCAGTCCGTTCGTCACCCAGTTCCTCACCGCCCAGACTGTCGAGATGCCGGGCTCGTTGCCGGGCTCGCCGCCGGGCGCGCGGACGGGCGGCTGACGTGCGCGCGCTCTCTCGATCAACGCTCGGCGGCGCGGCGCTCGCCGCGCTCCTGCTGGGCGCGGCCGGCGCGGGCGCGGCGCCGGATGGGGTGATCCGGGTGGGCTCGAAGTCCTTCACCGAGAGCTATATCTTGGCGGAGGTCGCGGCCCAGATCATCGAGCAGGTCGGCGAGGCGGGCGTGGAACGGCGGGTGGGCCTGGGCGGCACCGGCCTGACCTACCGGGCGCTCGAGTCCGGGGCGATCGACCTCTATCCGGAGTACACCGGCACGCTCGCGCTCGTCCTCCTGAAGGACGCTTCTCTCGCGACGCCCGAGGCCATTCGCGAGCGGCTCCGGCCGGGCGGGCTCACGGTCAGCGCCTCGCTCGGGTTCGTCAACACGTACGCGCTCGCGGTGCGCGCCGACGCGGCGGAGCGCCTCGGGCTCCGGACCATCGGCGACCTGGCCCGGCATCCGGAGCTGCGCGCCGCGTTCAGCTCGGGCTTTCTCGAGCGCGCGGACGGCTGGCCCGGCCTGCGCGCGCGCTACGGGTTGACGCTCGCCCGGGTGGAGGTGATGGAGCACGCGCTCACCTATCGCGCGATCGCGAGCGGGCAGGTGGACGTCATGGACGTCTTCTCCACCGACGGCCAGCTCGAGCGGCTGAAGCTCTTGCTCCTCGACGACGACCGGCACTTCTTCCCGGACTACTCGGCGGTGCTCCTGGCGCGCCGGGAGATGACCGAGCGCTACCCGCGCACCTGGGCCCGGCTGCGCGAGGTGCTGGAAGGCCGCCTCGACGGCGCGCGCATGGCTCAGCTGAACGCGATGGCGGATCTGGACGGCCGGCGCGTCTCGGAGGTGGCCGCGGTCTTCCTGGGCCGCGCGGTCCCCGCGGGCACGGGGCGCGGTCGGGAGATGCTGGCCGAGCTGGGCTCGCTCACCGTGGACCACCTGGTGCTGGTGCTCGTCGCGGTGGGCGTGGCGATCGTGCTCGGCATCCCCATGGGCATCGTGGCCGCGCGCCACCGGCGGACCGGCCAGCTCGAGCTCTCCGCGATCGCGATGCTGCAGACCGTGCCCGCGCTGGCGCTGCTGATGTTCATGATCCCGCTCTTCGGCATCGGCAAGGGACCCGCGCTGGTCGCGCTCTCGCTCTACGCGCTGCTGCCGATCGCGCGGAACACCTACGCGGGGCTGATCGCGATCGACCGCACCCTCCTCGAGATCGCCGGGGTGCTGCGCCTCGCCCCCCTCCGTCGTCTCCTGCGGATCGAGCTGCCCCTCGCCGCGATCTCGATCATGGCCGGCATCAAGACCGCGGCCGTGACCACGGTGGGCACCGCCACCCTCGCCGCGTTCATCGGCGGCGGCGGCTACCGCGTGGTCAGCACCGAGGCGCGCGACCTGCCGGGTCAGCTCGACGGCATGAGGGACTGCGCATCGCTCGCGGTGGTGGACGACACCGTGTTCTCCGGCCTCACGATGCGGGCCCTGATCTCGGCGCTCCCCGAGGCGGTGCGCGGCCGCACCCGCGCCTTCTGCCTGCGCGGCGTCGCCGAGTCCATCGCGGCGGTGGCCGCGCTCTGTCCCATCACCGCGGGCGTGGCCGCGCCCGGGCACCGCCTGGACGACGTGAGCTTCATCAACGCGAGCGGCCTGGTGCGCCGCGTGGCCATTCGCCGGCCGGGCCAGGCGCCGCTCGCTTTTTTCGATCGCCCCGAGTGGATCCGCGCGTGGTTCCCGGGCGCGCACGCCGAGATCCTCGCGATCTGCCAGCGCCTCAACGCGCTGATCGAACCGGTACGCTCCTGAGTGCCCCCGGGCGGGCCGTCTCCTCCCACCCTCACCGCAGTCCGCGCGGCACCAGCACCCGGTCGGCCAGCTCGAAGAGCGCGTGGAAGACGAGCGCCATGGCCGCGGCGGGGGCGGCGCCGGCCAGGATCGTGGCGGTGTCGTCGAGCGCGAGGCCGCGCACGATCAGGGCGC
>DATFUK010000486.1:0-2323 GCA_035260865.1 Candidatus Methylomirabilota bacterium
CCCTTCGATCATTTACCGCCAGTTGCCGCCGCCGCTGCTGCGGCCGCCGAACCCACCGCCCCCGCCGCGGGGCTTGTCGGTCTTGGGCTTCGCGACCTCGACCTTCAGCGACCGCCCGTCGAGCGGGCGCTCGTTGAGCTGCGACACCGCCTGCTGGGCCTCCTCGGCGGTCGACATCTCGACGAAGCCGAATCCGCGCGACTGACCGGAGAACTGATCGGTCACGATGCTGGCCGAGACGACAGTGCCGGACTGCGCGAAGTGGGACCGCAGGCCTTCGCTGGTGGTCGTGAATGCAATGCCGCCGACGTAGAGCTTCTGGGACATGTGAGTCTCCTGAGCGGTGCTTCCGCACGATGGAGCGTCTCTGACGCGCGGAAGTGACCGGAGACGCTGCCTGATGGGGGGGACTCGAAGGTGAGCCGCTACCTGGACCAGACGGCCCTCAGTATACAGGCCGGCGGGGGCGGGCGTCGCCCTATTCCCGGCCCTCCCGCGTGGTAGGCTACCCGCGGGTGCGGCTGCCATGAGACTCCGGGTCCTCGGAATCGTGCTGGCGGGTGGCAAAGGGACCCGTCTCTACCCGCTGACCAAGGAGCGGGCGAAGCCGGCGGTGCCCTTCGGGGGCAAGTACCGCGTCATCGACTTCGTCCTCAGCAACTTCATCAACTCGGGCATCCACTCGATCTACGTCCTGACCCAGTTCAAGAGCCAGTCGCTGCTGCAGCACCTCTCGGACGGCTGGCAGTTCGGCGGCCTCCTCAAGGATCAGTTCATCATCCCGGTGCCCGCCCAGATGCGCTCGGCGGGCGAGACGTGGTACCGCGGCACCGCCGACGCGATCTACCAGAACGCCAACCTCATCGAGCAGTCCGATCCGCACCTCGTCGCGATCTTCGGGGCGGACCACATCTACCGCATGAACATCTCGAGCATGATCGAGTACCACGAGCAGAAGCGGGCGGCGATCACGGTGGCCGCGATCCCGGTGGACCGGCGCTACGCCTCCGAGTTCGGGGTGATCGAGACCGCGCGCGACGGCCACATCATCGGCTTCCACGAGAAGCGTGCCGACGCGCCCACCATCCCGGGCGACCCGGATCGCGTCTACGCCTCGATGGGCAACTACGTCTTCTCGACCCGGACGCTGCTGCGCGAGCTCTACGCGGACGCGGGCCGCGAGAGCAGCAGCCACGACTTCGGGCGGGACGTCCTGCCCTCGCTGGTGAACCGCCTCGACACGTTCGCCTACGACTTCCAGTCCAACCAGATTCCCGGGGAGGCGGCGGGGGCCGCGGTCTACTGGCGCGACGTGGGCACGCTGGAGGCCTACTACGAGGCCCACATGGACCTGCGCGCGGTGAGCCCGGCGCTCAATCTGTACAACCGCCAGTGGCCGCTGCGGACCGCGAGCTACGCCGACCCGCCCGCCAAGTTCACCTTCGACGACGACGGGCGGCGCGGCCAGGCCATCGACTCCACGGTGTCGGGCGGCTGCATCCTGTCCGGGGGCATGGTGCGCAACTCGGTGCTGGGACGGCACGTGCGGGTGCACACCGGGGCGGTGATCGAGGACTCGGTGATCCTGGACAACTGCGACATCGGCCGGCGGGCGAAGATCCGGCGGGCGATTCTCGACAAGAACGTGCGCATCCCTGAAGGCGCGACGGTCGGGTATGACCTCGAGCTGGATAAGCGGCGGCACCACGTGACCGAGTCGGGGATCGTCGTCGTCGAGGGTCTGCGGTCGTCCGTCGACATCGCGTCGATCGTGATCTAGCGCGCGCCGGCGCGGACGGAGCGGCCGGGCGCGGGGGGTGGCGGGTGGGCCTCTGACCACGACGCGCTTACTCGTCTTACGCTGGTAGCAGTTCCCAATCTGTGGGCGGGAGGTTCCTGTCTTACGTTGGCAGGAACGGGTCACCCGGCCCACCCGCCACCCCCCGCGCCCGGCCGCTCCGCCGCGAGATTTCTTTTGAGGCTCTCTCGCGTTGCTCGCGAGCTCTTGTTTCTACTTAGAAACCGCTTCTAGTAGCCCTTTTGTTTGTCTATCAGGGCTATCAATGGGCGGCCGTCGCGTCTCCTGCGGAGGTTTTCGCAGAAGGTGGCGATCACTCTTCCGGCGCGGCGGGGGGAGCCGCCGGCGGTGTGCGGAGTGATGATGGCCCTCGGGTGGGTCCACAGCGGGTGGTTCTTCGGTAGGGGTTCGGGGTCGGTGACGTCGAGGCCTACGGCCCAGATCAGATTGTCGTTCAGGGCGGCGAGGACGTCTTCGCCTCGGATGATCTCGCCGCGGGTGACGTTGATGAGGATGGCGGTGCGC
>DATFUK010000487.1:0-7805 GCA_035260865.1 Candidatus Methylomirabilota bacterium
GCGTAGCCCTTCGTGGCCTCCGCCGTCTTCATCGCCATGGTGGCCGCACCCGCCGCGCTCTACGGGGTGGGCTACTCGGCCGCGTACGCAGGCCGCTACTCCCTCCGCTGGCTCGGCGCGATGCTGAACCTGTTCCTGCTCGCCACCAGCCTCGTGCCGCTCGCCGACAACGTGGTGACGTTCCTGCTCGCGTGGGAGGCCATGTCGGTGGCGTCCTACTTCCTCGTGCTGACGGACCGCGACGAGCCGGAGACGGTGGGCGCCGCGAACTGGTACCTCGGCATGACCCAGGTCGGCCTGGCCTTCCTGCTCGGGTCGTTCCTGCTCCTGGGCGCGGCCGCGCCGACGCTCGACTTCGTGGATCTCCGCGGCGCGGCCGCGTCGCTGCCCGAAGCCGCGCGTGGGGTCGTCTTCGCGCTGGCGCTGGTGGGCTTCGGCTCGAAGGCCGGCCTGATCCCCCTGCACGTGTGGCTGCCGCGCGCGCACCCCGCGGCGCCGAGCCACGTCTCGGCGCTCCTCTCGGGCGTGATGATCAAGCTCGGCATCTACGGGCTGCTGCGCGTCGGCCTCGACCTGCTCGGCGGCGGCCCCGCCTGGTGGGGCGTGGTGCTGATCGTGCTGGGGGCGGGCTCCGCGGTGCTCGGCGTGCTGTATGCGCTGATGGAGGACGACATCAAGCGGCTCCTCGCCTACTCGAGCGTGGAGAACATGGGCATCATCACGCTCGGGGTCGGCGCGGCCTTCCTGTTCCAGAGCCTCGCGATGGAGCGCGCGGCCATGCTCGCCCTGGCCGCCGCGCTCTATCACGCGCTCAATCACGCCGCGTTCAAGGGGTTGCTCTTCCTGGGCGCCGGCTCGGTGCTCCACGCCACCGGCACGCGGAACATGAACCGGCACGGCGGCCTGATCAAGAGGATGCCGTGGACCGGGCCCTGCTTCCTGCTGGGCGCGGTCGCGATCGCGGGGCTCCCACCGTTGAACGGCTTCTTCAGCGAGTGGCTGCTCTTCCAGGCGCTCCTGCCCGGGATCGGCGTCGCCTCGCCGCTGGTCGCGGTCGTCATGGTGCTGGCGCTCGGCATGCTCGCGCTGACCGCCGGCCTGGCCGCCGCGGCCTTCGTGAAGTGCTTCGGGATCACGTTCCTCGCGATCCCGCGCTCGGACGGCGCCGCGGCGGCACACGAGGCGCCGGTCTCGATGCGCGCGGGCATGGTCGCGCTGGCGGCGGCCTGCGCCGGGCTGGCCGCGGGCGCGCTGCCGGTGCTCGCCACCACGGGGGCGGTGGCCGCCGGGCTCTTCGGCCTCGCCACCGAGCCGCCCGCGTTCCGGCTCTGGCTCACCTTCCAGACCCCGGCCGGCCTGGCCCGGATGTCGCCACCCGCGATCATCGCCGGCCTGCTCGGCGGGCTCGGGGTGGTGTGGCTGGTGGTCCGCGTCCTGGCCTCACGCCGTCCGCTGCGTTACGCCCCCACGTGGGGCTGCGGGCGCGTCGAGCAGACGCCCCGAATGGAGTACACCGCGACCGCGTTCGCGGAGCCGCTGCGCCGCATCTTCTCGGCCATCTACCGTCCGTCCGAGGACGTCACGATGGACCACCATCCGGAGTCGCGCTACTTCGTGCAGGCCATCGCCTACCGCGCGAGCATCGTGCCGTGGTTCGAGCGCTATCTCTACGAGCCCGCGCTGGCCTGGGTGCGGCGCTGGGGGTGGCGTGCGCGCTCGGTGCAGTCCGGCTCGGTGCACGCCTACCTGGCCTACGTGGTGGGAGCGCTCGTGCTCCTGCTCGGGGTCCTCCTGGTGACGGGCGCGCCGTGAGCCTCGGGACGGCCGGCTACGCGCTGGCGCTCGGGCAGGCCGCGCTCTGCCTGGCGCTGGCCCCCGGGCTCATCGGGCTGATCCGCTGGCTGAAGGCGCGCATGCAGAACCGGCGCGGGGCGCCGGTCTGGCAGCCGTATCTCGAGCTGCGGAAGCTCTTCGCCAAGGAGGTGGTGGTCTCCACGAACGCCTCGTGGCTCTTCCGCCTGGCGCCCTACGTGGTCTTCACGAGCACGCTCGCGGTGACCGTGCTGCTGCCGATCCTGGCGGTGCCGCTGCCGCTCGACGGGGTCGGCGATCTCCTGGTGGTCGTCTACCTGTTGCTCCTCGGGACGTTCTTCCTCGCGCTCGCCGGGCTCGACCCGGGCTCGGCGTTCGGGGGCATGGGCGCGAGCCGGGAGATGACGGTGGCCGCGCTCGCCGAGCCCACCATCGCGATGGCGATGTTTGCGCTGGCGCTCGGGGCGGGCTCCACCAATCTGGGCCAGATCGTGGCGCGCGCCATGGAGCGCCCGGCCGAGGCGGTGAGCCCGGGCTATCTCCTGGCCTTCACCGCGCTCTTCATCGTGACCCTCGCCGAGACCGGGCGGCTGCCGGTGGACAATCCGGCCACCCACCTCGAGCTGACCATGATCCACGAGGCGATGGTGCTCGAGTACTCGGGCCGCTACCTCGCGCTGATCGAGTGGGCGGCCGCGCTCAAGCTGCTGATCTTCTTCTCCCTGCTCGCCAACCTCTTCGTGCCGTGGGGTGTGGCCGCGGGCCCCGGCGCGGGCGGCCTGCTCCTGGCCGGCCTCATCTACGCGGGGAAGCTCGCGGCGCTCGCCGCGGTGGTGGCGGTGTTCGAGACGCGGGTGGCCAAGCTGCGGCTCTTCCGCGTGCCCGAGCTGCTGAGCGTCTCCTTCGTGCTGGCCCTGCTGGCCATCACCGCCTCGTTCCTGTCGAGATAGCGCGATGGACGGCGCGTTCGCCCAGCTCTCGATGCTCGGCTCGAGCCTCGTGCTCATCACCGGCTTCCTGCTGCTGTGGCGCCGAGGGCTCGCCGCGCACATCGACGCCTTCACGCTGCAGTCGGTGGCGCTCGGGGGGACCACCGCGCTGGTCGCCTACTTCACCGCCGACGCGGAGCTCTACTGGGTGGCCGGGCTGCTGATCGCGCTCAAGGGCATCGGGATCCCGCTGCTGCTCCGCCGCATGACCCGGCGCTTCGGCACCGAGCGCGAGCTGGCTCCGTACGTCAACACCGCGACCTCGCTGCTGATCGGCGGCCTGCTCGTCCTGCTCGCCTATGTCGTGATGCGCCCGATCGTGCAGCTCAGCCACCTGCCCACCCGCGCCGGGATGCCGCTGGCGATGGGCCTCGTGTTCGTGAGCCTGTTCGTCATCGTGAGCCGCAAGAAGGCCCTCACCCAGGTGATCGGCTTCCTGATGCTCGAGAACGGGATCGCCCTGCTCGCGGTGCTGGGCACCCACGGCATCCCCCTGATCGTCGAGATCGGGGTGTTCCTCGACGTGCTCATGGGCTTCCTGGTCATGCAGATCTTCGTGTACCAGATCCACGAGACGTTCGAGAGCCTGGACGTCGAGCAGCTCAACCGGCTGCGGCGATGACGATGCCCGTCTCCGTCCCGTTCGTCGCGCTGCTCGCCCCGCCGCTCCTCGCCGCCGTGCTCGCCCCGGCGGGCCGAACGCATCCGCGGGCGGCGGCCGGGCTCCACGCCCTGCTCGCGCTGGCGCCGGTGGCGGCGTCGCTGTGGCTGGCCGCCCTCGCGGTCGAGGGCGCGGTGCCCACGTGGGGACCGGGCGCGCTGTTCCGGGTGGACGCGCTGTCCGCGTTGCTGGCGGTCTGCGTGGCCTCCGTCTCGGCCCTCGCGGTCCTTCTGGGGCTCGGGCCCGGTCACGCGCCGGCGGGCGAGACGTGCCGGTTCCGGCTCTTCGCGAGCCTCTTCGCCTTCACGATGCTGGTGGCGGTGACCACCGACAACGTGGCGGTGATGTGGGTCGCGATCGAGGCCACCACGATCACCTCCGCGGTGCTGGTGCCGCTGCACCGGAGCCGGGCGTCCGTGGAGGCGTCGTGGAAGTACATCCTGATCGGCTCGGTCGGCATCGCGCTGGCCTTCGTGGGCACGGTGCTCGCCTACTTCGACTTCGTCACGCTCGCGGGCGAGACCGAGGCCGCGCTGCACTGGACCGTGCTCATGGCGGCCGCGCCGCGCATGCACCCGGCCGTGGTGCAGCTCGCCTTCGTGTTCCTCCTGGTGGGCTACGGCACCAAGGCCGGCATCGCGCCGATGCACACCTGGCTTCCCGACGCCCACGCCGAGGCGCCGGCCGCGCTGTCGGCCATGATGTCGGGCGTCCTGCTGGCCGTCGCGCTCTACGCCATCGTGCGCTGGAAGGCGGTGGTGGGGATGGCGGGGCACGGGGCCTTCGCGGACCGCCTGCTGATCGGGCTCGGCGTGCTCTCGCTGGGCCTGGCCGCGCTGTCGCTGGTGGGCCAGCGGCACTACAAGCGACTCCTCGCCTACTCGAGCATCGAGCACACCGGGCTCATGTGCGTGGGGCTGGCCCTGGGCCCGCTCGGCACGTTCGCGGCGATGCTGCACCTGATCAATCATTCGGCGGCCAAGTCCATGATGTTCCTGCTCTCGGGCCGGATCCTCGCGCGCTACGGCACCGGTGACCTGCGCCACGTCTCGGGCCTGCTCCGGACCATGCCGGTGACCGGGTGGATGTTCGCGGCCGGCATGCTCGCGCTGGTGGGGCTGCCGCCCTTCGGCCTCTTCGTCTCGAAGCTCGCGATGCTGCGGGCCGGCTTCTCGACCGGGCACGCCTGGCTGATGGCGATCGTGCTGGCCTTCCTCGCGGTGGCGTTCGTCTCGCTGATCGGGCATCTCAACCGCATGCTGAACGGGGCGCCGCCGGCGGGCGTGGCGATCGGGGAAGGCGGCCGCTGGGCGCTCGTGCCGCTGGCCCTGTGCGTGGCCGTGCTCGCGCTGCTCGGCCTGGTCCTCCCGGAGCCGATCGAGACGCTGCTCGACCGCATCGTCGAGATCACGGGATGACGGACCTGGACGCGCTCCCGGAGAGTCTCGCGCGACGGCTGGGCGGGCCGCTCCTGGCGGCTCGGGTGGTGCGCGGCCGCGAGGTGCACTGCCGCGTCGCGCCCGGCGACGAGCGGCGCCTCGCGGAGGTGCTGCGGATCGAGCACGGCGCCGAGCTGCGGCTGATGGTGGGCAACGACCGGCGGGCCGACGCCGGGCGCTTCGAGATCGACTACCTCTTCGCGCATCCGAGAGAGAACTGGTTCGTCCACGCCGCCCAGTGGCTGCCCGCGGAGGATCCGGCGATCGCCTCGCTCGCCACCTTCCATCACCCCGCGTCGCTCTTCGAGCGCGAGATCTACGATCTCTTCGGCATCCCCGCGACGGGTCACCCGGATCCGCGCCCGCTGGTCCGGCACGCGTTCTGGCCCGCGGACTACTTCCCGCTCCGCAAGGACGCGACGCCGCGCGAGTTCCAGGACGACGGCCAGGCCTTCCCGTTCACCGAGGTGGGCGGCGAGGGGGTGTACGAGATCCCGGTGGGGCCGGTCCACGCCGGGGTGATCGAGCCGGGCCACTTCCGCTTCAGCGTGGTGGGCGAGACCATCATCGACATGAAGGCGCGGCTCTACTTCACCCACAAGGGCACCGAGAAGCTCTTCGAGGGCCGCGAGCCCGCGGACGGGATCGCGCTGGCCGAGCGGGTGTCGGGCGATACCACCGTCGGCCACGCGCTCGCCTACTGCGAGGCGCTGGAGGCGGCCGGGGGCACGGTGGTGCCGGCGCGGGCGCGCTGGCTGCGGGTGATCCTGCTCGAGATGGAGCGCCTCTACAACCACGTGGGCGATTTCGGGATGATCGCCAATGACACCGGCTACGCGGTGGCGCACTCGCACTGCTTCCGCATCCGCGAGCGGCTCCTCCGGCTGAACAAGCAGCTCACCGGCAACCGGCTGCTGCGCGGCGGGATCGTGCCGGGCGGGGTGGGGTCCGATCTTCCGGCCGGTCTCGACCTGGCCGCCGAGGTGGAGGCGGCGGTGCGGGACCTCGACGAGATCGCCGCGCTGAGCCTCCGCAACACGCTGGTGATGGACCGGCTGGAGGACACCGGCTGCTTGACCGGCGCCATCGCCCGCGACCACGGGGTGCTGGGCTACGTGGCCCGCGCCTCCGGCATCGACGCGGACGCGCGCCGCGACCATCCCTTCGCGGCCTACCGCGAGCTGGACGTCCGGGTGCCGGTGCACACCGCCGGCGACGTGAAGGCGCGCACGCTGGTGCGCCTCGAGGAGGCGCGCGAGTCGGCGCGGCTGATCCGCCTGGCGGTGACACGCCTGCCCGCGGGCCCGCTCGCGGCCCCGCTCGGCCCGCTGCCGCCGTTCGAGCCCGCGTTCGGCCTGGTGGAAGGCTGGCGGGGCGCCATCATCCACTGGGTGATGGGGGACGCGGGCGGGCGGCTCCACCGCGTCAAGATCATGGACCCGTCGTTCCTCAACTGGCGGCCCCTGTCCCACGCGCTGCTCAAGAACATCGTCCCGGACTTTCCCCTGTGCAACAAGTCGTTCAACCAGTCGTACTCGGGCAACGATCTCTGACCGGGGGGTATACTGAGCCCATGAAAACTGGACTGATCGTTCTGGGCGTGATCGTCCTCATCGTGATCGGCGGCATCGGCTGGGCCATCGGCATCAACAACCAGCTGGTGGGCCAGGAGCAGGCGGTCAACGAGAAGTGGGCGCAGGTGCAGAACGTCTACCAGCGCCGCGCCGACCTCATCCCGAACCTGGTGGAGACCGTCAGGGGCTACGCGGCGCAGGAGCGCACCGTGCTCGAGGAGGTCACCAAGGCGCGGGCCAGCGTGGCCGGCATCAAGGCCACCCCCGAGCTGGTCAACGATCCGGAGGCGTTCCGCAAGTTCCAGGCGGCCCAGCAGGAGCTGGGCGGCGCGCTCGCCCGGCTGCTGGTCACCGTCGAGCGGTATCCGGACCTCAAGTCCAACCAGAACTTCCTGACGCTCCAGAGCCAGCTCGAGGGCACCGAGAACCGCATCACGGTGGAGCGCATGCGCTACAGCGAGGCGGTGCGCGACTACAACACGCGCCTGCGGCTGTTCCCCGGCAGCGTGGTGGCGTCACTGCGCGGGTTCAAGGAGAAGGCCTACTTCGAGGCGGCGCCGGGCAGCCAGGAAGCTCCCAAGGTGAAGTTCTAGCGGGCGCTTCGAGCGGGAGGGGTCCGATGCTTCGCCGCGCGGCGCTCGTCACGCTGCTCCTGGTGCTGCTGGCCGCGCCGGGCGCCGCGGCCCTTCCCATTCCCCCGCCGCCCGATCGGCGCGTCAACGACTACGCGGGCGCGCTGTCTCCCGCCGAGCGGGACGGGCTCGAGCAGCAGCTCATCGCCCGGGAGGCCGCCAGCCAGAACCAGGTGGTGGTCGCGGTCTTCCGGTCGCTCCAGGGCGAGAGCCTGGAGGACTACTCGATCCGGCTGGCCAAGGCCTGGCGGATCGGCCAGAAGGGCTTCGACAACGGGGTCATCTTCCTCGTCTTCCTGGACGACCGGAAGATGCGCATCGAGGTCGGCTACGGGCTCGAGGGCAACCTCACCGACGCGGTCTCCTCCTCCATCCTGCGGGACATCGTGGCCCCGCGCTTCCGGGAGGGCCGCATCGCCGAGGGCATCGGCGCCGGCCTCGCCTCCATCGACCGGGCCCTCGCGGGGACCTACCAGCGTCCGCCCGGACCGAACCGGGGCCAGCCCACGCACGGCTTCGGCTCGCGCGAGGTGCTCGCGCTGCTGTTCGTCGCGTTCCTGATCATGGCGCTGGTGCTGAACCGCGCCCAGCAGGCGGGGCTGCGCCGGCGCGGGTGGACGGGCGCCTCCACCGGCTGGGGCGGCCCATTTCTCGGCGGCGGATTCGGGGGTGGGGGGGGCGGCGGCTTCAGCGGCGGG
>DATFUK010000488.1:0-7465 GCA_035260865.1 Candidatus Methylomirabilota bacterium
CCTCGACGGGCCCAGCCTCTACCTGGAGCTGACCCGGCGGTTTCCGGATACGCGCCCGCACCTGCTCTTCATCTCGGGCTTCGTTGATTCGCCCGAGTACTCGGGGTTCCTCCACGGCACCCAGGTGCAGGTGCTGCTCAAGCCGTTCGCGGTGGACGATCTCTCCCGCGCGGTCTCCAGCCTGCTCGGCTCGTAGTTCTCCTGGACGCGGGCCCGTCGCCGCGTCATCATGCCGACGATGCCCACCTTCGCGGACGTGCTCCGTGCGCGGCTGTCGCGCCGGAGCTTCTTGACTTCCGGCCTGGCCGCGGCCGGCCTGGGCTGGCTGGGGCCCGCGGCCTGGGCCAGTAGCCCCCTGGGCTTTGCCGGCGTGCCCGCGTCGACCGCCGACGCGCTGGTGGTCCCGGGCGGTTACGTGGCGGAGGTCCTGTATGCCTGGGGCGATCCGATATCGGATGGCCCCGCCTTCAAGCCGGACGCGAGCAACACGGTGGACGATCAGCTCCGCCAGGCCGGCATGCACCACGACGGCATGCGGTTCTTCCCGCTCCCCGCCGGCCAGACCGGCTCGACCCACGGGCTGCTCGCCGTCAACCACGAGTACACGGACGACGGCCTGCTCCACCCGGACGGCATGCTGACCTGGACCGCCGAGAAGGTGCGGAAGTCGCAGGCGGCCCACGGGGTCTCGGTGATCGAGGTGCAGATGGACCGTGACCGCTGGCGCGTGATCCGGCCGTCGCGCTACGCGCGCCGGGTCACCGCGGCGACTCCGATGGGGCTCACCGGGCCGGCCGCCGGGCACCCGTGGATGCAAACCGCCGCCGATCCGGCCGGCCGCACCGTGCTCGGCACGATGAGCAACTGCGCGATGGGCTACACGCCGTGGGGCACCTATCTCACGTGCGAGGAGAACTTCCAGTTCTACTTCGTCAACGAGTCCGGCAGCGTGCCCGCGCTGCAGCAGCGGTACGACATCAACGAGCGGGGTGGCGGGTACCGCTGGCACGAGTTCGACGAGCGCTTCGATGCCGCGCGCCATCCGAACGAGCCGAATCGCTTCGGCTGGGTGGTGGAGATCGATCCGTTCGACCCGTCCCGGCCGCCCGTCAAGCACACCGCGCTGGGCCGCTTCAAGCACGAGGGGGCCGCCCTCGCGGTGGCCCCGGACCAGCGGGTGGCCTTCTACATGGGCGACGACGCGCGCTTCGAGTACGTCTACAAGTTCGTGAGCCGCGATCCGGCCGGCCCGAGCGCGCTCGAGCACGGCACGCTCTACGCAGCCCGCTTCGACGCCGACGGCACCGGGGTTTGGCTCGAGCTGGCCCCCGGACAGAACGGGCTCGACGCGGGCGCCGGCTTCCCGAGCCAGGCCGAGATCTGCATCGCGCCCCGCCTGGCCGGGGAGATCGCGGGGGCGACCCGGATGGACCGCCCGGAGTGGATCGCGGTGCACCCGCTCACCGGCGAGGCCTACTGCGCGCTCTCCTTCAACGAGACGCGGGGCCAGGCCGGGCGGCCGGGGCCGGACCCGGCCAATCCGCGCGCGGACAACGTGTACGGCCACATCATCCGCTGGCGCGAGCGCGGCGGCGATCCGACCGCGACGCGCTTCGAGTGGGACGTCTTCATCCTGTGCGGCGATCCCGCGAGCGCCGACCCGGCCCGGCGCGGGGATATCAAGGGCGACGTCTTCGGCTCGCCGGACGGGCTGTGGGTGGACGGGCGTGGCGTGCTGTGGATCCAGACCGACGTGTCCACCCGGCTCCTCCACAAGGGTGACTACGCGGGCATGGGCAACAACCAGATGCTGGCCGCGGATCCGGTCACGCGGGAAGTGCGGCGGTTCCTCACCGGACCCCGCGGGTGCGAGATCACCGGGGCCACCGGCACGCCGGACGGGCGGACGCTCTTCGTCAACATCCAGCACCCGGGGGAAACGCCGAGCGAGCGCAGCAACCCGGCCACCCCGAAGGGGGTCAGCGCGTGGCCGGAGGGCCCGGCCGGGGGACGTCCCCGCTCGGCCACCGTGGTGATACGCCGCGCCGACGGCGGCGTGATCGGCGCCTAGACCGGCTTCGCCTCCACCCGCTTGCGGAAGACGATCCGCCCCTGGTCGGCGTCGACGACCACGGTGTCGCCCTCGCCGTAGGTGCCGCTCAGCAGCTCGAGCGCCAGCGGATCCTGGATCATGCGCTGGATGGTCCGCTTGAGCGGCCGCGCCCCGTAGACCGGGTCGTAGCCCTCTTGGGCCAGGAGCGCCTTGGCGGCCGCGGTCAGCTCGAGCGTGATCCGCTTGTCGGCGAGCCGCTTGACCAGGTGTCGCGCCTGGATCTCCACGATCGAGCCGATCTCCTCGCGCCCGAGGGGCTGGAAGATCACGGTCTCGTCGATCCGGTTCAGGAACTCGGGCCGCAGGGCCTGCTTGAGCAGCTCCAGGATCAGCCCGCGCACCCGCGCGGGATCCTTCTCCTCGCGGAAGAACTGGCTCCCGAGGTTCGACGTCATGATGACCACCGTGTTGCGGAAGTCCACCGTGCGGCCCTGGCCATCGGTGAGGCGGCCGTCGTCGAGGAGCTGGAGCAGGACGTTGAAGACGTCGCCGTGGGCCTTCTCGATCTCGTCGAAGAGCACCACCGAGTAGGGGCGCCGCCGCACCGCCTCGGTGAGCTGGCCGCCCTCGTCGTAGCCCACGTAGCCCGGGGGCGCCCCGATGAGCCGCGCCACCGTGTGCTTCTCCAGGTACTCGGACATGTCGATGCGGATCATGGCCCGCTCGTCGTCGAACATGAACTCGGCGAGCGCCCGCGCCAGCTCGGTCTTGCCGACCCCGGTGGGGCCCAGGAACAGGAAGGAGCCGATCGGCCGGTTCGGGTCCGAGAGGCCGGAGCGCGCGCGCCGGACCGCGTTGGAGACCGCCCCGATGGCCTCGCGCTGGCCCACCACCCGCTCGGCCAGGCGCTCCTCCATCTTGACGAGCTTCTGGACCTCGGCCTCGAGCAGCCGGGTGACCGGGATGCCGGTCCACTTGGCCACCACCTCGGCCACGTCCTCCTCGTCGACCTCCTCCTTGAGCATGCGGCCGGTGGTCTGCATCTCGGCCAGGCGCGCGTTCTCGGCGGTGAGCCGCTTGTCGAGCTCCATGAGGGTGCCGTAGCGCAGCTCGGCCGCCTTCTGGAGGTCGCCCCGGCGCTCCGCGTCGGCCATGGCCGCGCGGGCCGCCTCCGCGTCCTCCTTGGTCTTGCCGATGGTCATGATCGCGGCCTTCTCGGCCTGCCACTGGTTCTTGAGCCGGGCCGACCGCTCGCGCAGGTCGGCCAGCTCCGCGTCCAGGCGCGCCAGCCGCTCGCGCGAGACGTCGTCGGACTCGCGGGCCACCGACACCCGCTCGATCTCGAGCTGCATGATGCGGCGCTGGGTCTCGTCGAGCTCGGCGGGCATCGAGTCGATCTCGATGCGCAGCCGCGAGGAGGCCTCGTCGATCAGGTCGATCGCCTTGTCGGGGAGGAAGCGGTCCGCGATGTAGCGGTGCGAGAGCACCGCCGCCGCCACCAGGGCCGCGTCCTTGATCTTCACCTTGTGGTGGACCTCGTACTTCTCCTTGAGGCCGCGCAGGATCGCGATGGTGTCCTCCACCGAGGGCTCGCGCACCAGCACCGGCTGGAAGCGGCGCTCCAGCGCGGGGTCCTTCTCGATGTGCTTGCGGTACTCGTCGAGCGTGGTGGCGCCCACGCAGCGCAGCTCGCCGCGGGCCAGCGCCGGCTTCAGCATGTTGGCCGCGTCCACCGCGCCCTCGGCCGCGCCCGCGCCCACCAGGGTGTGCAGCTCGTCGATGAAGCAGATGATCTCGCCGTTGGACTCGGTGATCTCGCGCAGCACCGCCTTCAGGCGGTCCTCGAACTCGCCGCGGTACTTGGAGCCCGCGACCATGGACCCGATGTCCACCGCGACCAGGCGCTTGTTGCGCAGGCCTTCCGGCACGTCGCCCGCGACGATGCGCTGGGCGAGGCCCTCCACGATCGCGGTCTTGCCCACGCCGGGCTCGCCGATCAGCACCGGGTTGTTCTTGGTCCGGCGCGAGAGCACCTGGATCACCCGGCGGATCTCCTCGTCGCGCCCGATGACCGGGTCGAGCTTGCCCTTGCGGGCCAGGTCGGTCAGGTCCTTCGAGTAGCGCTGCAGCGCCTGGTACTTGTCCTCGGGATTGGGATCGGTCACGCGCTGCGAGCCGCGCACCTCCACCAGCGAGCGGTAGATGGCCTCCGCGGTCACGCCCGCCCCCGCGAGCAGGCGCGCGGTGGCCCCACCCTTCTCCTGGGCGATGGCGATCAGCAGGTGCTCGGTCGAGACGTACTCGTCCTTGAGCCGCTCCGCCTCTTCCCACGCGCGATTGATGACGCCCTCGAAGCGCTGGGAGGCGTACCGCCGCCCGGCGCCGCCGCGCACCGCGGGGAGCTTCTCGATCTCGGTCTGTACCTGGCGCGCGAGCGCCTCGGGGCGCGCCCCCAGCTTGGCGAGCAGCGGGCCCACCACACCTTCCTGCTGCTGCAGCAGGGCCAGCAGCAGGTGCTCGGGCTCGACGGCCTGGTGGCTGCCCTGGTCGGCCAGCGATTGCGCGGCCTGGATGGCTTCCTGGGCCTTGACGGTCAGCTTGTCCAGCCTCATCTCAGTTGGTCTCCGGTCTGAGCTTCTTCAGCTCCTGGTATAGTTCTTTCTCCCTCGGGCCGAGCCCGGCCGGAATCGTGATCATCACCCGCACGAACTGGTCACCGGCCCCGCCGCCCTTGAGATGCGGCATGCCGTACCCGGGGAGCCGGAACGTCTTGCCGCTCGACGTCTCGGCCGGGATCTTCATGGATACCTGGCCCTTCAGCGTGGGTACCGAGACCTCGCCGCCCAGCGCGGCCACCGGCAGGGACACCGGTAGGTCCGCGTGGAGATCGTCGCCCTTCCGCTCGAAGCGCGGGTGCGGCGCCACCGTCACGCGCAGGTAGAGGTCGCCGCGGGACGCGCGGTCGCCCGAGCCGCCCCCGACGCCTTCCGACGCCATGCGCACGCGCGACCCGGTGTCCACGCCCGCCGGGATCTTCACTTCCAGGTTGCGCGTGCTCTTGGTCCAGCCGCCGCCCCGGCACCGCGGGCAGGGCCGCCGGTTGACGTTCCCCGAGCCGCCGCACTCCGGGCACGGCTCGTCGAGCTCGAGCGAGATCGTCTTCTTGGCGCCCTGGAACGCCTCCTCGAGCGTGAGCTCGATGGCCGCCTCCACGTCGCTGCCGCGGCTCACCGGGCCGAAGCCTCCGCCCGGGTCGCCCAGGTCCGAGAACTCGTACTCGGTCGCGCCGGCCCCGGCCTGGCCGCGACGGAAGCCGCCCAGGTCGGAGAAGATCGTGCGGAAGAAATCCGAGAAACCTCCCGCGTCGCCTTCCTGGCTGAACCGGACGCCGCCCGGCCGGCCTTCGAACGGCGAGCGCCCGGCGCCCGCGCCGGCCTGGGCGTAGCGCTCCCAGTCGGGCCCGAGCGTGTCGTAGCGCTTGCGCTTGTCGGGGTCTCCGAGGACCGCGTAGGCCTCGTTGATCTCCTTGAAGCGGTCGGCCTTGCCCTTGTTCACGTCGGGATGGTGCTTGCGGGCGAGCCGGCGGTAGGCGGTCTTGATCGCCTTGTCATCGGCTGTCCGCTCGACCCCGAGCGTCTTGTAATAGTCCTTGAATTCCATATGGTTAGACGACGAGGCGGCGTCGGTCCGTTCGGTCCGTGCCGCCTCCGCCGCCTGGCTGAAGTGTAGCAGACGGTCGGCCGGTTGGCTGGGCGCGGGGTCTCTTTCCCCGCCTCCTCCAGGGGAATACAATAACCGCGCCCGTGACCAAGACCTGCACGCTCGCCATCGATGTGGGCGGGACCTTCACCGACATCACGTTCACCGACGCCGCCACCGGCGCGCTCTGGGTGGCGAAGACGCCGTCGACGCCCGGCGATCTCTCCACCGGCTTCATCACCGCGGTGCGCAAGGTGCTGGCCCTGGCCGGCCGCGCGCCCGGCGACGTGCTGCGCGTCTTCCACGGGACCACCACCGCCACCAACGCGATCCTCGAGGGCAAGACGCCGCCCACCGCGCTGGTGACCACCGCCGGCTTCAAGTACGTGCTCGAGATCGGCCGCCACGACATCCCGCGCCACGGCAACCTCTACGGCTGGTCCAAGCCCACGCGGCCGATCACCCCCGAGCGCGTGTTCGAGGTGGACGAGCGGCTCGACGGGGACGGCTCGGTGCTGCGCCCGCTCGACGAACCCGGCGCGCGCGCCCTGGCCCGCCAGCTGGCCCAGATGGGCGTGCCCGCGGTCGCGGTGGTCTTCCTGCACGCCTACGCCAATCCCGCGCACGAGCAGCGCATGCAGGCGATCCTGGCCGAGGAGTACCCCGGGGTGCTCGTCTCGCTCTCCTCCGAGGTGCTGCCCCAGTTCCGCGAGTTCGAGCGGACGATGGCGACCGCGCTGAACGCGGCGGTGATGCCGCCGGTGAGCCGCTACGTGAGCGTGCTGCGCCAGGCGCTGGACGGCGAGGGGCTGCAGGCGCCGCTGCTCATCATGAAGTCGGACGGTGGCGTCACCAGCGCGGCCACCTGCGTGCGCCAGCCGGTGCAGACCGTGCTCTCGGGCCCCGCCGCCGGCGTGGTCGGCGCGGTGTCGGTCGGGCGCGCGGCCGGCTTCGGCGACATCATCTCGATCGACGTGGGCGGCACCAGCGCCGACATCTGCCTGGTGCGCGACGGACGGCCCGAGGTCACGAAGGACGGCATGATCGGACCGTTCCCGCTCAAACTGCCCATCGTGGATATCCACACGATCGGCGCGGGCGGCGGGAGCATCGCCGCGGTGACCAGCGCGGGCCGGCTCACGGTGGGGCCGCGCAGCGCGGGCGCCGAGCCTGGGCCGGTGTGCTACCGCCGCGGCGGGAGCGAGCCCACCGTCACCGACGCGCACCTGGTGCTGGGCCGCATCCCGGCCGCCCTCCTGGGGGGCGAGCTGCCGCTCGACGTGCCCGCCGCGCGCGAAGTCATCGCGGCGCGGATCGGCCGGCCGCTCCACCTGGGAGTCGAGGAAGCCGCGGCCGGCGTGGTCGAGATCGTGGACAACACGATGGCGCGCGCCATTCGCACCGTGTCGGTGGGACGCGGCCACGACCCGCGCCGGTTCGCGCTGGTGGCCTTCGGCGGCGCCGGGCCGCTCCACGCCTGCCGCCTGGCCGAGCTGCTCGAGATTCCGACCGTGATCATCCCGGCGCGGCCGGGCGTGCTCTCGACCTGGGGGCTGCTCGACACCGACATCCGCTCGACCTTCGTGCGCACCGCGGGCACCGGCGCGCGCCGGCTGGCCGAGGCGGGGAACAAGGTGGCGGAGCTCGACGCCGCATGGCTCGATCTCGAGCGCCAGGCCGAGGCCTGGCTCGCGGGCGAGCAGGTGCCGCGCG
>DATFUK010000489.1:0-3149 GCA_035260865.1 Candidatus Methylomirabilota bacterium
TTATCGCAGGAGTCGAGGTGGGCACGCCAGCGTTACATGCCATCGTGATACCGGCGCGCGGGCCGGCCGCGCTTCGTTCGGAGCGGCCTTATGCAAAGCTGCATAAGATGCCAGCCGTGTACCCAGACCTCCAGGTCTCACCGGGCCCGGCGAGGGCGTCGACGAGCGCCTCTAGTCCCCCAGGCCCTCCGCCTCCAGGTACCGCTCGGCCTCCAGGGCCGCCATGCACCCGGTGCCCGCCGCGGTGACCGCCTGGCGGTAGGTGAAGTCCTGGACGTCCCCGGCCGCGAACACGCCCGGCACCGACGTCTGGGTGGTCCCCGGCGTCACCTTGAGGTACTCGTTCGGGTGCAGGTCGAGCTGGCCCTTGAAGAGCGCGGTATTGGGCTGGTGGCCGATCGCCACGAACAGGCCGTCGACCTGGGACTCCGAGCGGGCCCCGGTCTTGATGTTCTGCAGTCGCACCGTGGTGACCTTGCCCTTGTCGGGATCAAGCACGTCCTCCACCACCGTGTTCCAGAGGAAGGTGATCTTGGAGTTCTTGAACGCGCGCTCCTGCATGATCTTGGATCCGCGCAGGGCCTCGCGCCGGTGCACCACCTCGACCTTGCGGCCGAGGCGCGAGAGGTAGAGCGCCTCCTCCAGGGCCGAGTCGCCGCCGCCCACCACCATGATGTTCTGGTCCTTGAAGAAAAACCCGTCGCAGGTGGCGCAGGTGGACACCCCCCGCCCCATCAGCTTGGCCTCGTTGGGCAGGCCCAGCAGCTTGGCGGAGGCGCCGGTGGCCACGATCACGGTGTGCGCTTCCATGGTCACGTCACCGCCGGTGACCTTGAACGGCCGGCTGCGGAAGTCCACCTCGGTCACGTCGTCCGCGATCATCTCGGTGCCGAAACGCTCCGCCTGCTTCTGGAACGTCTCCATCAAGGGCGGCCCGTCGATGCCGTCGACGAAGCCGGGATAGTTCTCGACCAGGGTCGTCAGCATGAGCTGTCCCCCGGCCTGGATGCCGGTGAACATGACCGGCGACAGATTGGCGCGTGCCGCGTAAATGGCCGCGGTATAGCCGGCTGGTCCCGATCCGATGATGATCACCTTGCGTGTCGTGGCCACGTCGTCCTCCTCTTTCGTCTCGCGCCTTGAGATGCGCGGAGCGGGCTACGGGATGCGGAGAATCGCCCGGAGGTCCGCGAGGTCGCGGATCTCGTAGTCGGGCGGCTGGATGTCCGTGGGGAGGCGCTCGGCCTCCCGGTTGATCCAGGCGGTCGGCATGCCGGCCGCCCGGGCGCCGATCACGTCGATGTCGGCGCGGTCTCCCACGAAGAGGGCCTCGGCGGGGCGCAGGGCCTTCATCCGGTCGAGCGCGGTCTCGAAGATGACCGGCTTGGGCTTGCGCCAGCCGACCTCGTCCGAGATCACGATGGTCTCGAAGAGATCGGCGATGCCCTCCCGCTCGAGGATCGCCAGGCAGGTGGGCGAGTAGTCGAAGTTCGAGACCACCGCGAGCCGATACCGCTCACGGAGCGCCTTCAGGAGCGGGGCGTGGTGCCCGGGGCACTCGACCACCTTGGACAGCTCGCGCATGTGCGTGGCGAGCAGGAGATCGCGCGCCTCGACGGAGGGCTCGAGCTCGAGGCGCCCGAACAGCATCCCGAACCGCTCCGGGGCGCTGACCTCCCGATGGGCTTCGCTGCGAATGCGCTCCGCCTCCTGCCAGCTCCAGAACAGCGCGTCCATGAAGGCGGGCAGCTCCACGTGCGGGGCGAAGGGCCGGAAGGCGGCGTGCAGGTGGCCCGCGGTGCTGTGGACCGTTCGCCCGTTGACGTGGATCTCGGGCAGGCGCTCCCGGTGGAAGAGGACCAGGGTGTCGAAGAGATCGAAGAGAACGGCCTGGAAGGTCATGACAGCGGCCTCCGATTGGCAAACCCTTCGTCCATCCCGTGCCAGAATCGCACCGCGTCCTCCCCGAGCTTCCAGCAGAGATTCACGATCGGCCCGCTGGGCCCCCCCGGCCCGCGGCCGGGAAAGTCCACCAGGCCCGTCTCGAGATCCTTCACCACCCCGCCCATGGCCTGGACGTCCTGAAGGAGCTGGCGCACCTCGATGCCCAGGCCGTCGAGGCGCTCGGCGCGGGCCTTCCAGTCCATCGCGTCCCGCCGCTCCCCGCCGGCGCCGGATACCCGCGCGCGATCGTCGCGCAGGCGCTCCTGCAGCGCCAGGGCCTGGCCGTGGCGCTCGATGGCGGTCTCCATGAGCTCGGTCAATCGTGGGATCAGGCGATCGACCTCGTCCGGGGTGAAGAGCCGCGGCTCGCTCACGGGGCCTCCACGAACACCGCGTGCACTTCCTTGGGTCCGTGCACGCCCCGGGTCAACGTGAGCTCGATGTCGGCGGTCCGCGAGGGCCCGGTGATGAAGTTGATCATCGCGCCGGACATCGCGCGATCGGGACTCACGTGGAGCGCTTCCAGCATCACCCCGACCTGCTCCAGGGTCTCGAGCAGCCGGTCGCGGCCGAAGACCGCCACGTGCACGTCGGGCAGCAGGGAGGTCGAGCGCGGGCGGCCCGACCCGGAAAGCAGGATCAGCGTCCCGGTCTCCGCGAGCACGAAGTCGGCGCCGGTGACGCCCACCTGGGCTCGCGCGGCCTGCTCGCGATGGCGGAGGCGGGCCGCCTCGTCCTCCTGCCCCGCGCGGGCCGCGACGACGTCCAGGCCCTCGCGGGCCAGCGCGGGCGCCGCGTCGAAGCCAAGCGCGGCGGGGTCCCAGGTGACCAGGCTCTTCGCGCCGTACCCGCGGGCGATGGCGCCGATCGCCGCGGGCACCGCGGCCAGGTCCGGGACGCGATGGAACACGCCCGCGATGCGCTCGAACTCGGTCCGGAACCGCTCGAGGGCCTCGGGCCAGCGCTCGGCCAGCTCCCGCCGCACCGTCTCCGCCGCGATCGCCGGATCGGCGGGGCGCGGCGCGGTCGAGGCGCCGAAGAGGCCCGGGGTCTTCGAGACCTCTCGACGGATCCGCTCGATGAACTCGGCGCGGCCGGTCATCGCAGCTCCTTCCACCGCTCCCGGAAAGTCCGGGCCGCCACCGGCGGCAGGTCGCGGGTCTTCGTCCACTGGCCGAAGACCAGCGGCAGCCCGCGCAGCCGCC
>DATFUK010000490.1:0-10190 GCA_035260865.1 Candidatus Methylomirabilota bacterium
CTCGATCGCGCCGGTGACCGCCGCCACCACGCGGGTGCTCGAGCTGGCGATCGAATCCCATCCGTCCCCGGAGTAGCCGTCCCCCGCATCGGCAGGTAAGATGTTTGGCGGAGGTCTTCCCATGACGATCCGGCGTCGGGCGCTGGCCGCTCCGCTCCTCCTGGTGATCCTGGGCGCGCTCGCGCCGCCGGCCCTGGCCCAGCAGCCGCGCGCGCCCCAGCCGCCGCGTCCGGCCGCGCCGGCACCCGATTCGCAGCGGCTCCTGCGTGCCCTCGAGGACGCGTTCGTCTCCGTCGCGGATCGGGCCACCCCCTCCGTGGTCAACGTGAGCGTCAAGGTCAAGCGGGAGGCCCGGCCGGAGGGCGGCGCGTCGCCCGAGATGGAAGAACGCTTCCGCGAGTTCTTCGGCCCCGAGCTCTTCGAGCGCTTCTTCCGCCGGCGGGCGCCACGGGAAGAGGGCCGGGCCGCGGGCTCGGGCGTCCTCGTGGATCCACGTGGCTACATCCTGACCAACAACCACGTGGTCGAGAACGCGACCGAGATCGAGGTGCGCCTCTCCGACGATCGCAAGTTCAAGGCCACGCTGGTGGGGCGCGACGGACGCACGGATCTCGCGGTGGTCAAGATAGAGAACCCGACCGGCGCGCTGCCGGTGGCCGACCTGGGCGACTCGGACCGGCTCCGGGTGGGGCAGTGGGCCATCGCGATCGGCAACCCCTTCGGTCTCGATCGCACCGTGACCGTCGGCATCATCTCGGCGACCGGCCGCACCCACGTCGGCGTGGCCACCTACGAGCAATTCATCCAGACCGACGCGTCCATCAACCCCGGCAATTCGGGGGGGCCGCTGCTGAACCTGGACGGCCGTGTGGTGGGCATCAATACCGCCATCGTCTCGAGCGGACAGGGGATCGGCTTCGCGATCCCGATCAACATGGCGCGCGACATCATGACCCAGCTGATCAACCGCGGGAAGGTCGTGCGCGGCTGGCTCGGGGTGGCCATCCAGGACCTGAGCCCCGAGCTGGCCGCGGGCTTCGGCGTCAAGGAGGACGTGGGTGTGCTGGTGGCCGACGTGATGAAGGACGGCCCCGCCGCGGCGGGCGGGCTCAAGCCCGGCGACATCATCGTGGAGTTCGGCGGGGCGGCGATCAAGGACGTGTCCGATCTCCAGAAGCGCGTCGCGGCGATCGAGCCCGGCCGGGCCGCGCCCGTCAAGGTGGTACGGGAGAAGAAGTCGGTCACCCTGAGCGTCAAGATCGGCGAGCAGCCGACCGACGACGCGATGGAGGCGGAGGAGGGCCGCGACGAGATCCTGGGTCTCACGGTGGAGCCGCTCACGCCCGAGACGGCCCAGCAGCGTCGCCTGGCGGCCCGGAGCGGGCTCCTGGTGACCGAGGTGGCCCCGGGTAGCGCGGGGGCAGCCGCCGGGATCAAGCCAGGCGACGCGATCCTCGAGGTGAACCGGAAGCCGGTCAGCGACGCGGAGGCGTTCCGGCAGGTCGTGGCGGGCCTCAAGTCCGGCGAGTCGGTGCCGGTGTATCTGCAGCGCGGCGGGGGCGCCAACGAGTACGTGGTGCTGACCGCGCCGCGCCCGTGAGCGCGCGCCTGACTTGACCGGTGTCTCATCCGGCGCGAGTCTGTTCGAGGGAGGATCTGCCATGAGACCGCTCGTTGCGGTGGGCGTGATGGTGGCGGGGATGCTGGTAGCCGGGACCGCGCTTCCCGCCCTGGCCCAGCAGCAGACCCGGGTGGTCGCATACCAGCGCGCCCTCGAGCAGGTGTGCCAGACGAAAGTCACTCCCGAGATGATCCGGCTCTACCAGGACGCGCTCAAGGAGATGGAGACCACGCGCTACGGCCATGGCCGGGACTCCAATTTCTTCGGCCTGCGCGCCCCTGAGCGGGCTTATAACGACTGTTTCCAGGGGACCGGAGTGATGCCCCGCTGAGCGCATCCCTGCTCGCCGCGGCCCCTGAGCGCCGGCTTCACGGAGTAAGGGTAGAAATCCACTTGACAGCGGCGCCGCGGGTCCCTAACGTGCCGGGCATTTCGTACGGGACGGAGGGACACGCGAGTGGGAGCTCAGGGGTGTATCCGGAAGGAGACCAACGGGGAGGGTGACGCGGCGGCGGTCTATCGGCCCCGCCCGGTCGTGCTCGCGATCGACGACGAGCCCGGCGTGCGCGAATCGCTGCAGCTCATCCTGCAGGACGAGTTCGAGGTGCTGGAGGCGCCCGACGGGGCCGCCGCCCTCGCGATCCTCGGCGCGCGCCGGGTGGACGTGGCGCTCCTCGACGTGCGGATGCCGGGCGAGCCGGGGTCGAAGGTCCTGCCCCGGATCCTCGCGATCGACGAATCCATCCCGGTCATCCTGATCACCGCCGATCCGCACCTGCGCATGGCGGTGGACGCCATGAAGGCGGGTGCGTACGACTACCTGGCCAAGCCCTGGGACGTGGACGAGATCCTGAGCCTCGTCCGCGAGGCGGCCCGGCAGCGCGGGATGGAGCGGGAGCTGCGCTACCTGCGGGCCGAGTTCGATCGCACCCATGGTTTCGACCAGCTCGTGGGACGCCACCCGAAGATGGTACGTCTCTACGAGACGATCGCCCAGGTGGCCCAGACCCCCGCGACGGTGCTCGTCAATGCGGAGAGCGGTACCGGCAAGGAGCTGGTGGCCCGCGCGATTCACAACCAGAGCCCGCGCCGCGCTCAGCCCTTCGTCGCGGTGAACCTGGCCGCGATTCCCGACACCCTGCTCGAGTCCGAGCTGTTCGGCCACGAGAAGGGCGCCTTCACCGGCGCGCACGCGCGCAAGCTCGGCAAGTTCGAGCTGGCCCACGGAGGGACGCTCTTCCTCGACGAGATCGGCAGCCTGCGGGTCGATCTCCAGGCCAAGCTGCTGCGCGCGCTCCAGCAGCGCGAGATCGAGCGGCTCGGCGGCACCCGCACCATCCAGGTGGACGTGCGCGTGATCGCGGCCACCAATACCGACCTGCGCCAGGCCATCCGGGCCCGCGCCTTCCGCGAGGATCTCTACTATCGACTCCACGTGGTGCCGATCGGCGTGCCCCCGCTGCGCGAGCGCAAGAGCGACATCCCGGACCTGGCCGCTCACTTCCTGCGGAAGTACTCCCAGGAGTTCAAAAAGGACGTGCGCGGTTTGTCGCGGGGCGCGCTGCTGGCGCTCGACGGCTACGACTGGCCGGGCAACGTGCGCGAGCTTGAGAACATCATCGAGCGGAGCGTCGCCCTCGCCACGCGCCCGGTGATCGGGCTCGACGACCTGCCGCTCGACCTGGCGATGAACGAGGTGGCCCCCGGGCGCGGCGAGGGCGAGGTTCCGCTCACGCTCAAGGAGGCGCGCGACCGCTTCGAGCAGGCCTACGTGCTGCGGGCGCTCGAGCGCGAGGACTGGAACCAGAGCCGCGCGGCGCGCGGGCTGGGGGTGCACCGCAACACCCTGATCGCCCGGCTGGCCGCGTGGGGCTTCCGGCGCGGCGAGCCGGGGATCAGCGTGCGGCCGGTCGCGGGGGACGGCGGCCTGGCGTAGGCGGCGCCGGCGCCGCCGGGCTCAGCGGCCGAGCACCCGGCGCGCCTTGTTGGTGTTGCCGCCCACGGTCAGGACGACGGCGGCGGCGCCGCGGCCGGCGGTGGTGGCGTAGATCGAGCGCACGTTGATCCGCTCCTTGGCGAGGCGGCCGGCGACCCGGGCGAGGGCGCCGGGCTTGTTCCGGAGCCGCAGCGCGAACGCGGGCTGCTCGGTGAAGCGGTACTTGGCCTTGCGCAGCGCGCGCCGGGCCATGACCGCGTCCTTCACGACGAGGCGGATCTTCCCGCGGCCGGTCACCTCGGCCGCGCTCAGCGCGGTGATGTTGACGCCGGCGTCGGCGAGCGTGCGGGCCAGCATGGCGAGCGTGCCGGGGCGCGACACGAGGCTGAGCGTGAACTGAGTGGTCCTGGCCATCGAGGTCTCCTCCTCCGAGATCTGATCAGTGCAGTGCCATCCGGGCGGGACCTTCGAGTCCGGCCAGGATCAGTTCGCTGCCGAGTAAGGACACCACTCTACCCAGAGAGGGCCGGCTTCGGGGAAAAATCGGGCGACCGGACGGCGCTCGGCGATCGCGAGCCCCGGCCGGGGGCCGTCCGAGACGTGAGCGAGCGGCCGCTAGAAACGTCGCTGCGGAACCGTGATGATGTCGTTCGGGCGCAGCCGGACATCCTGGTTGCCGTCCGGCGATCGCATGATGCGATCGACGTCGACCCGGATCCGACTCTTCTTCTCCGGGTCGCCGCGGATGATGTCCACTCGACTTCCCGCGGCGAGGGGAGTGAGGCCACCGGCCTGAGTGAGGGCCTTCAGCAGAGTCAGGTCGCCCGCGAATTTCACCGCGCCGGGCTTCTTGACCTCACCGCTCACGTAGACCGAGTCCGCGAGGGGAACCACCACCGAATCCCCCGCCTCGAGCTTGGGGTTCTGACTCAGATCGCCCCGCTGGGCCAGCCGGTCGAAGTCGATGGGGATCTTCCGATCGCGCCGGAGGAGGAAGCCCTTCTCGCCGTCCGCCTCCGGCAGCACGCCCCCCATGAGGGAGATGGCCTGGAGCAGCGTCAGGTCTCCCGTGAGCTGCAGCACGCCCGGCTTGGCGAAGCCGCCGACGAAGTAGACCGGGCGGCTCTTGATCTCCTTGACGATGACGGTGACCACCGCGCCCTTGACGGTTTTTTCGTAGACGGCCAGGAGGTGGTCCTGTAGCTGCTGAACCGTCTTGCCGGCCACCGCGATCTCGCCCACCAGAGGCAGCGAGAGCCGCCCGTCCGGGCGAACGAAGACGGTCTGGTTCAGGTCGTTGCTGCCCCAGACCTGGATATCGAGCACGTCCTCGGGGCCGATGATGTACTCCTTACCGACCGCCGGCGCGGGCTGCGTCGGCGCCGCTTGCTGCGGCGCGGGCTGCGTCTGCGCCATCGCGAGAGGCGCCGCAAGCAAAATGACGATGAGCCGGGATGTCAACCACACCGCTCGCCTCATGGCATTGTCTCCTTGCCGCACTGGAGCATCAGACATGCCACACCTGCGTTTCGGGCCGCGAGCCGGCAAGAATCAATGTGTTGTGCGTCATGGCGGCTCGCGGGAGTTCGCGGCGGTTGAGCCGGCCGTGTAAGAAGGAACTACCTCGATGCGCATGAAATACCGTCCGCCGGGCCGATCGCGTGGTACGTTCGCCGCGATGCGGACCCGGCGCCCCTCCATCGGCCGACGCGCGCTCCTGCTGCTCCTGCTCACCGCGGCGGGGCTTCCGGGGTGCGGCCGCTCCGAGACGCCGATCACGCTCGTCTTCACGCCATCCCGCGACCCGACCGCTCTCAAGGAAGCGGGCGATGCTTTCGCCAGGACGCTGACCGAGATCTCCGGAGTGCCGGTCCGCGCGCTCGTGGCTTCCGACTATGCGGGGGTGATCGAAGCGCTCCGCAGCAAGCGGGTCGAGCTGGCCTTCGTGCACCCGGTGGGCTATGTCCTCGCGAATCGCGAGGCGGGCTGCCGGATCCTCGTGCGCGACATCTGGGGCGGGAAGACCGCGTACACCGCCCGCTTCTACGTGCGCAAGGATCGCGGGATCAAGAGCGTCGAGGATCTGCGGGGCAAGACGGTGGCCTTCGTGGATCCGGCGTCCTCGTCGGGCTACATCTACCCGATGGTGCTGCTGATCAAGCAGGGCCTGGTGCGCGACCGTGATCCGAAGAGCTTCTTCAAGGACGCGCTCTTCGCGGGGACGCACGAGGCCGCGCTCCAGGCTGTGCTCCACGGGCGAGTGGACGCGGCGGCCGCCTTCGACAAGGCGCCCGAGCTGCACCTGAAGGATCCGGCGCTGATCGCCCAGATCGCCTTCGTGGGGGAGACCCCGGAGATCCCGGAGGCGGGCATCTGCGTGCGGCCGGGCGTCCCCGACGAGACGGTGGCCAGGCTCAAGCGCGCGCTGCTCACGATCAAGGCTCCCCAGCACGCGGCGTTGCTGAAGCAGATCTACGACATCGACGGGTTCATCGAGGCGGACGACCGGGACTACGGGCCGGTGCGCGACGCCATGCAGCTCATGAATCTGAACCCGCCGAAGTAGAGCTAGCCCTCGGCGGTGCGCCGGAACGCATAGAAGGTCGCCCAGAGGCGCAGCAGGTCGGCCAGCCCGGTTCGCAGATTTCCCTCGACGTGGCCGACCGCCCCCACGATCGCGGTGCGCACGGGTCGCCCGGCCGCCCGCGCGGCCGCGTCGAGCCGCAGGCTCTCCGTGAACGGCACCGCCGGGTCCCGCCGGCCATGGATCAGGAAGAGGGGGGCGCGGAGGCTTCCGATCCTCGGGCCGGGCGAGAGCGCTTCGAGCAGCTCCCGGGTTGACGGCGGCAGGGCCCGGATCCGCTCGTCCACCGCGGACGGGTCGCGATTGTCCACGAGGCGGCGGCCCGCCTCGTCGAGCAGGTCGGTATTCGCGCGGGCGAACTGGGCGATGGCCGGCTCGAGCACCGAGCCCGCGCGGCCCGCCACCTCGCCGAACGCGTAGGCGCCGGTCAGCGTGTAGCGCAGCAGCTCCACCGACGAGGCGTACCCGCCGAGGGCGAGGACGGCGGAGAGGTCGGCGGCCACCGTCGGCTCCACGGCGGCGAGCAGGGCCGGACCGGCACCGAGGCTGATGCCCAGCAGCGCCACGCACCGGTACCCGGTCGCGTGCAGCGCCTTCACGCTGGCGCTGACGGGGCCCGAATCCTCGGGCCGCAGGCGCAGCGCGGTGAGCCCCGATACGGTGGGTACCGCCACCGCGAAGCCGGACCGCGCGAGCAGGGCGGCGGCCTCGCGCAGTCGAACATCGTCCTTACCCTCCGGTGCAAGGCCATGAACGAGAACGAGGCCGGGCGCCCGACGCAGCCCCGCGCGGGTGTAAAGATCCACCGGCACCGGGTGTGTTCCGGCGGGCGCGGGGAGGAAGGCGGGGAGAGTCCTGACGAGGGGCTCCCTGGTGAGCGCCGAGAGCGGCCGCCATCGGCCCTGGCCGAGGAACTCGGCGAGGAACGACGTGGTCAGGATCAGCGTCCACGCGCCCGTGCAGAACGGGAGGGCGAGGAGAACGGCGAGGGCGAGCCGGCCGGCGGCCCACGCCCGCGAGGCCGGGTATCGGGGCGCGTGAATCACGCACTCATGATCTGGACTCGCCGGGCCGAGCGCAACCCCGCCGGGCATTCTTCCGTCGGCGTATCAGGCAGGTTGCCCATTCGAACTGGCTCGACAGACTGAACGACTAATTATTACAGCCAGTTACATCATGGCACTCCTGATGCTGTTCGTGGGCCAGAGGAGGACATCACATGAGTACGACTACGGTCCGGGTGCTGATTGGTAGCGTGATTGCCGCCTGTGTCCTGGGCATCGGCGCTCTCGAGGTCGTCAGCGAGCGGGTCCACGTCGATCCTGCCGCCACGATCGGCCGAGGCACGCCCGACGGTGGGGCGGACTCATCCTCGACGCAGGTCGCCGACCTGGAGTTCCGGGAGGAGGCCGGCCCGAGTCCGGCCGAGATGACCCGCGCCGTTCAAATGGGTCGGGACACCGTCCTGACCGTCGATCCCAGCGCGGGGCGTGTCCTCTCGCTGACCGGCGCCGGCGAAGTGCGCGTGTCGGAGGTGAGCAAGAACGTGACGGTGGTGACCGATGAGAAGCAGCGGGCCAGCCTGGCACTGCTGAAGCCTGGAGACGTCATCAGAGTGGAGGCCCCTCGGGGGCAGATCCAGAGAATCGTGGTGCTGCGACGCGGCTGGCAGGAGCTGGAGAGTCCGGAGAAGTAGCGGGAGGCGCGGCGAGCGACGCTACCTAGGATTCACGCACTTGATCAGGCGCCACCCGTTGAACAGATTGACCTTGGTGGTGATGTCCGGGGTGAGGCCCACCTGACGCAGCAGGGGCTCGAGTGGGAGGTTCGACTTCCACCCGAGCCTCGTGCACACCGGGGCGACCAGATCCTCCAGGCGCCCGACCGCGGGCCGCTCGCTCCGGAAGTGATTCAGGAGCACGATGTTGCCACCCGGCTTGACCACGCGCTTCATCTCGCGCAGCACGCCCACCGGATCCGGCACCGCGCTGATGGTATAGGTGGCCACCGCCGAGTCGAACCCGGCCTGGCCGAAGTCCATCACGGTGGCGTCCATGGTCTTGAGCGTCACGTTGCCCAGCCCCAGCTCGACCACCTTGTCCTGCGCCTTCTCGAGCATCTCCTCGGAGAGGTCGATTCCGGTGAGGCGGCAATTGGCCGGGTAGAGGGGAAGATTCAGCCCCGTGCCGATCCCGACCTCGAGGACGTTGTCTCCCGACTTGATATCGAGCAGTCGGATGGCCGCCTCGCGGCCCGGATGGAAAATCCAGTCGAAGACGAAGTCATATGCGGGGGCATACAACTTATAGGCCCGCTTGACCTGCCTCTTCTCCAGCGCTGCGTCCAATCTGGCACCCCTCCGAAAAGTCGTCCCCGATTGCCCAGCCTTCGCCCTTGTAGCATAGGGTGAAGCAAGTTGCCAAGTGCTTTCTGACTTATTGATCTGCAAGGGGAAAATATCACCCACCCCTGCAGTTTGCACTGCGTCGGCGCCTCGGCGGGCCTAGAGATCGGCCTCGCGGCAGAGCCGCTCCAGCACCCGATCGGCCGCGAAATATTCCTCGGCGATCCCGCGCGCGGCCCGACAGTGCCCCGCGTAGTCCCGATTCACCTCGTCGAGCGCGGCGGCCGCCTCCTCCACCGTCTCGAAGGCGAGCAGGCCCACGCCGGTGGGCACGAACTTGCCGAAGCCGGTATCCTGAGTGACGACCGGCTTACCCGCCGCCAGGTAGCAGACACTGCGGTCGCTGAACCACCCACTCCGCGTCCGGGCCACCAGGTCCTTGGACACCGTGAACTCGCCCCGGGAGCGCTCGATGTGGCGCTGGTAGGCGGTGATGTCGCGGGACGCTTCGAACGCGTTGGTGAGCACCCAGCCGTTCCGGGCGAGCAGATCCCGTGTCGCCGCGTCGTCCACCTCGAGCGCCAGCTCCAGCGGCTGACCGGTCCGGTGCGGCAGGTCGGCCATCCGGAGGAAGTTCATGTGCTTCGACCAGTAGTAGGTCTCGCCCCGGAAGCGGATGTCCTTGCCCACGTTCTTCCAGGTGGCCACGGTGGTGAACCGCTGGGCGGCGGGGTTCACGCGGGCATCCCACAGGTCCGGGATCACCGGCGGCCGGGTGGTCCGCCACGCGAACTTCTCCAGCGGGATGGGGCAGTCGGGTTGGCCCAGGTTCTCCCCGTAGGTGAAGTGGTGGGTGTGCTCCTCGAGCGCCTCGATGGCTCGGCGATCGCCCTCGGCGACCCGGATCTGCTCGAAGACCGGATCGGTCTCGACGTAGACGCGCACCGGGCACCGGAGGTGGTCCTCGTTCAGCTGCGTCGCCCCGCACACGTTGAGGAGGCCGTCCGCCTCCCGGTAGACGTCCCGGAGCCGCTCGCGGGAGATCCCGTGGCAGATGCCGGTCACGCCGTCCACGTAGGCCCAGCGATCGGCGAGGCCGAAGCGCGCCATCACGTCGGCCAGGAAGGCGATGCTGTAGCTCGAGTCCTCGACCACGCTCTTGACCCGCGGGTCGTACGGATGGGCGCCCGAGTCCTCGACGTAGTAGACGTCGTGGCCGAGCCGGGCGAGGCCCAGCACGTAGTGCGCCGCCTGCCAGCCGATGCCTCCCAGGGGATAGCGGCCGGCCAGGTGCAGGACCACGAGGCGCTTACGAGAAGGCAAGCGGGTCCTCCTGGCGGCGAAGCTCCGGGCCCCCGTACATCGCGGCGAACGCGCCCTTGCGATCCAGCAGCTCGGCGAGCGTTCCCTGCTCGACGATACGGCCCTCCTTGATCACCACGATCAGATCCGCGGTGCGCACCGTCGAGAGGCGATGCGCGATGATGAAGGTGGTGCGGCCGGCCTGCAGGCGCTCCAGCGCCACCATCACGAGGGCCTCCGTCTCCGGGTCGAGCGCCGAGGTCGGCTCGTCCAGGATCAGGATGGGCGAGTCGCGCAGGATGGCCCGGGCGATCGTCAGGCGCTGCTTCTCGCCCTCCGAGAGCGTCACCCCCTGCTCGGCCACGCTCGTATCGTACCCCCGCGGCAGCCGCTCGATCATCTC
>DATFUK010000491.1:0-17771 GCA_035260865.1 Candidatus Methylomirabilota bacterium
CGCACGGTGGCCTCTTTCAGGTAGCGGCGCCCGCCGAGCTGGCCGCCGGCCAGAAGCATGCGGCAGAAGCGGCTCAGGTCGCTCGCGGTCGAGAACACGCCGGCGTGCCCGGCGATGCCGTGCAGCAGCCGCGCGTTGCCGTCGTGCACCACCCCGCGGAGCGGGCCCTGGTTGTTCACCGCCTCGGTGGGCGCGATGCGCTTGCGCCACGCCGCGGGCGGGTCGAACGCGGTGTCGCGCATGCCGAGAGGAGCGTAGAACTGCTTCCGCGCGAAGGTGTCGAGCGGCTCGCCGCTCACGCGCCGGACCAGCTCGCCGAGCAGGATGAATCCGGTATCGCTGTAGAAGAACGTGGAGCCGGGCGGGACCGCGAGCCCGGCCCGGGCCTGGATCCGCGCCGCCTCCGGGAACCCCTTGGCCATGGCCTCGCGCGACGGCAGATCGTTCATCCCGGCCGAGTGGGTCAGCAGCCGCAGCACCGTCACGTCCTGGTACGCCGCGGAATCGAATTCCTTGAGGTACCGGCCGAGCGGCGCGTTCAGATCGATCTTCCCCATCTCCCAGAGCCGCAGGACGGCCGGCGTCGTCGCGATCACCTTCGTGAGCGACGCGATGTCGAAGATCGTGTCCGCGGTCATCAGCTCGGGATGCGGCACGGTGGCGCGCCAGCCCAGCACCTTGCGGTGGAGGACCTGATCTCCCTGGCCGACGACGAGCACCGCACCGGGGATCTCGGACGAGGCCACCGAGTCCCGCACCGCTTCGTCCGCGGCCTGCTGCCAGGTGACGGTCTGGGCCCGGGCCGGGTCAGGCACGGCCAGCATCGTCGGGAGCACGAGGACGGAAAGGAGGAGCACCGCCGAGCGAAACCGCATGGCCCTATGATACGGGCTCGCGCACATGCCGCCGCGCGAAAATCGCGGCGACCCGCCCCGTGCTACAGTGCGCCCGTGGCGCAGCGAGTGTTCGTGACCGGCGGTACCGGCTTCGTCGGCAAGGCGGTCATCCGCGCACTTCTTGCGCAGGGTTTTCTCGTCCGTTGCCTCGTCCGGCCGGGCTCCGAGGGGGACCTCAAGGGCTTCGAGTCCATCGACCGCGTGCCCGGCGACGTGCTCCAACCCGACGGGCTCGCCGCGAGCGTGGAAGGCTGCAGCGCCCTCGTGCATCTCGTCGGCATCATCCGCGAGCAGCGCGGGCGCGGCGTCACCTTCGAGCGCCTGCACGTCCAGGCCACCCGGAACATGCTCGCGCTCGCGCGCGCGACGGGCATCAAGCGCTTCGCTCAGATGAGCGCGCTCGGCACCCGGCCCGCCGCGCGCGCGCGGTATCACCAGACGAAGTGGGAGGCGGAGGAAGCGGTGCGCGCGAGCGATCTCGAGTGGACCATTCTCCGGCCGTCCATCATCTTCGGGCGTGGCGACGCGTTCATCTCCGTGCTCGGCCGCGCGGTGAAGCGGCTGCCCGTGATGCCGGTGCTTGGCGACGGCCGCTACCGGCTGCAGCCGATCGCGGTCGAGCAGGTCGCGAGCGGATTCGCCCGCGCGTTGCGCGCGCCCGAGAGCGTGCGCCAGACGTACGACGTGGCCGGCCCGACGTCCTACCCCTTCGTGGACCTGCTCGACGCGGTCGGTCGCGCGGTCGGCCGCCCGCGCGTGCGCAAGCTGCACGTGCCGCTGGCCCCCGTGCGCGCGCTGACGCGCGCGCTCGACTGGCTGCCGCTCTATCCGCTCTCGACCGACCAGCTCATCATGCTGGAGGAGGAGAGCGTGACCGATCCCTCGCGGTTCTTCGCCGATCTTGGTCTCCAGCCCGAGGCGCTCGCGGATGGCCTCGCGCGCATGTTCGCCGCGCCGTGAGCGAGTGGCCCGTCCACGGCGCGTTCCCGCACCAGCACGGCGACCCGCGCGGGCTGATGGAGCGCATCCAGACCCAGCTCCGCGAGCGCATCGAGGAAGCCGTGGAGATGGCCGCGCTCAAGCTCATGGTCGATCTCCGCGCCGCGGCCGGGCGACCCGCGCCGGAGAGCACGAGCGCCGCCGACCGCTCCGAGTTCGAGGCCGGCTCGCGCGCCCTGCTCATCTGGCTCCGCGACGCCTACGTCGCCGACCTGTCCCCGGACCTGCGCGCGGGCTTCGACGAGGCCGAGACCGCGGCGGACGCCGGGACCGGGCGCCTGCTTGCCGGCCAGGCATGGCTGGCCCGCCGGCTTCCGGATTACTGGCAGCGCTTCGAGCGCTACCAGCGCCGGTACTCGGAGCAGCGGATGGCCGACCCGAGCGGACCCGGGTGGCTCAAGCGGCTCTTCGGCTGATCCGCGCCGGCGCTTCCGCGCCGTCCTTGCGAAGCCCGGCCACGGCCCAGAGGTCCTCGCACTCCTCGATCGTGCGCGTCCATTCGGCGTAGCCATCCAGCAGCGCCGCCCGGAGCGCGGTCAGCCGGTCCTCGCAGCGCTCGATGGGAGCCCTCAGATCGGACTTGAGACCGCCGGCGCTGTCGTCCCCCGCGCGTACGGCGATCCGGTCGAGCAAGCGGTTCAGCTCATCCTGCAGCAGCCTCTCCAACGCATTCATCGCAGCACCTCCTGTGGGACCTATATACTAAACAGGTGAGGAGCCTGGCTGTCAAGCCGTTCGCAGATCCTCGCTTGACCGGGCGAAACAAGCTCGGTAGCCTTGAAACATATGTTGCACGGCTGGCTTCTCCTACTGCTGAGCCTGCCCCCGCGGCCGTCGAGCCTGCGCGTTCGGACCTGGCGCCGGCTTCGAGGGCTGGGCGCGGTATCGCTCAAGAGCTCGGCCTATCTCCTGCCCGACTCGCCGGATCGCTACGAGCAGTTCCAGTGGCTGGCCCAGGAGATCCAGCGCGACGGGGGCGAGGCCACCCTGTTGCGCGTGGATCGCATCGAGAACATGCAGCACGCGGACGTGGTGCGCCTGTTCCAGGAGGCCCGCAATCAGGACTACGCGGCCCTCGGGGAGCGCTACCGCAAGCTCCTCAAGGGCCGCCGCCCGCGGCTCGCCGAGGAGCTGGTTCGGCTCGCGCGCGAGATGGCCCGCATCGCGGAGATCGATTTCTTCGAGGCGCCCGGCCGGCGGGAGGTCGAGCGGGCGCGAGAGGCCGTCGAGGAGCGCACGGCCTCGGGGCGGGGCCGGCCGGCCGGCGCGGCGATCCCGCTCGACCTGGCCGCGCTCAAGGGGCGGCGATGGGTGACCCGGCCACGGCCGCACGTGGACCGGATCGCCTCGGCGTGGCTCATCAAGCGGTTCGTGGACCCGGAGGCGGAGTTCGTCTTCGCGTCGCCCGATCAGATTCCCGGTGACGCGATCCCGTTCGACATGGCCGGCGTGGACTTCGGCCATCACGGTGAGGACTGCACCTTCGAGACGCTCCTGGGCCGCGCCGGGCTCCGGGACCGCAAGCTGGCCATCCTGGCCGAGATCGTCCACGAGGCCGACATCAGGGATCAGAAGTTCGCGCGCGACGAGGCCCGCGGGATCGACCTCGCGCTGCGCGGGCTGCTCAGCGCGATCAAGGACGACCACGAGGCGCTGGCCCAGGGGATGACGCTGTTCGACGGTCTCTACGCCACCATAGGAGAACGCTCATGATGGAGCACGGCTCATGAAGTACGCCCTCTACACGTACGGCCAGGCCGATCGCGCGTGAGCCGCGACGGGCGGCTCGTCTTCGTCGCCAAGGCGACGCGCACGTTCTGCTACGGCTTCCTCGGTGTGCTCTTCCCGGTCTACCTCGCCGAGCGCGGCCTCGACGCGCGGCAGATCGGCGTCGCGGTGACCCTCACGCTCCTCGCCAGCGCGGCCATGACCTTCGCGATCCGCCGCCCCGCCGAGCGCTACGGCGCCCGCGCGGCGCTGGTCGTCCAGGCCGGACTCATCGTCGTCTCGGCCCTGGTCTTCCTGGCGACCGAGCAGCCCTGGCTGGTCGTGGCCGCCGCCATGGTGGGCAACCTGGCGGTCGGCACGGGCGAGACCGGTCCGTTCCTGACGCTCGAGCAGGTCGCGGTGACGCGCGCCACCCCGCGGGAGCGGCTGACCACCGCGTTGAGCCTCTACAACCTCGCGGGCTACGCCGCCTCCGCGCTCGGCGCGGCGGCGGTCGGCTACGCGGGCCCCTCGCCCCGCCTGCTGTTCTCGGTCTTCCTCGTGGGCGGGCTGGTCCAGATGGGCGCCTACGCGCTGATGCGGCCCGAGCCCGTCCGGCCGCCCGCCACCCGGCACGCGGCGCCGATGTCGTCGCGCCCCCTCATCCACCGGCTGGCCGCGCTCTTCGCGCTGGACTCGCTCGCGGGCGGCTTCGTGCTCCAGAGCCTGATCGCCTACTGGCTCTACACGCGCTTCGAGATGGACCTGGCCGCGCTGGGCTGGACCTTCTTCGGCGCGCAGATCCTGTCCGGGCTCTCCCTGCTCCTCGCCGCGCGCCTGGCCCCCCGCCTGGGCCTCGTCAACACCATGGTCTTCTCCCACCTCATCTCGAACGTGCTGCTGATCGGCGTCGCACTGGCGCCGTCCGCCGGGCTGGCGGTGACCCTGCTGCTGGCCCGGCACCTGCTCTCCCAGATGGACGTCCCCACGCGGCAGAGCTTTCTCATGCTGGTGGTGCAGGATCACGAGCGCGAGGGCGCGGCCAGCCTCACCAACGTGAGCCGCACGCTCGCCCAGTCGATCAGCCCCACGCTCGCCGGCTGGGTGATCGCGAGCGGATCGCTCGCCGCGCCCTTCTTCCTGGGGGGCGGCCTCAAGATCGTGTACGACGTGATGCTCTACGCGACCATCCGCCACCTGGAGACGCGATGACGAAGCCGGTCGCTACCGCAGAAGCACGCGGCGCATACCCCGGTCCACGAGCCCCGGCGCGATGACGCTCATCAGCGCCAGGATGCGCAGCGGCCAGTAGGGATAGATCTCCGCGCGGGGCCGGCGGACGCACCGGAGGATCGAGCGCGCCACGCGCTCTGCCGACTGCACCGGGCCCATGCGCCGCCACGGCACCTTCCGCACCTCGGCCTCGGCGAACTCCGTCTGGAGGGTCGTGATCGGGTACACGAGCGTCACCCGGATCCCCGTCCCGGTCAGCTCCACCCGCAGCGCCTCGCTGAGGGCGCCCAGCGCGAACTTGGTGGCGCTGTAGGCGGCGCGATAGGGCACCGACCGGCGCCCTACGACGGACGAGATGTTGATGATGTGGCCGCTCCCCTGCCGCCGCATGATGGGCAGCGCGGCCTGCGTGGCCCCGAGCACCGCGACCACGTTGAGCTCCATCAGCGCCCGCAGCTCCTCGGCGGTCGTCTGCTCGAAGGTCGCCGCGAAGCCCCGCCCCGCGTTGTTGACCAGCACGTCGAGCCGGCCCCAGCGCGCGGTCACCTCGTCCACCATCGCCCGCACCGCGAGGGCGTCCGTCACGTCCACCGCGTGCGCGGTGACCTCGCTTCCCCGCGCGGTCAGCTCGGCCGCGAGGTGATCGAGGCGATCCTTGCGGCGCGCGCACACTGCCACCCGCAGCCCGGCACCGGCAAGGGCCCGCGCGGTCGCCGCCCCGATCCCCGATGATGCCCCCGTGACGAGCGCGACGCGCCCGCGGGGGTCACCCACGCGGAGAGCGGCCCAGCATGCAGGAGATCTGGTAGCGATGCCGCGCCACCCACGCGTAGAGACGCGGCGCGAACAGCTCCATGCCGGGCAACCGGAAGGCTTGGGCCAGCCAGCGCCAGCCCCGCAGCCGGCGCAGGATCTCCGGGATCGCGGCGTCGCCCGAGAGCACCCGACCGTCCGGCAGGATGAGCTGCATCGCCTGGAGACAGGTCCCCTCGCTCATCCACGGGTAGCGGGCGCGCCGCTCGGCCGCCTGGCACGGCAGGAACTCGAAATGCCCGCTCACCGCGCGTCGCGAGAGCCACGAGACTCCGCCGCGACACAGCCCGCAAGTGCCGTCGTAGATCAGGACCGCCCGCGCCCGGTCGGCCTGGGCCTGGGGCACTTCGAGCTTTGAGGTCATGGGGCGCTATTGTACGCCCGGCGCGCGTCAGCGATAGGCGCAGGGCGGCACGGCGGTTTTCCACGGTCCCTGCGTCAGGTGCTCTCCGTGCGGGAAGAGCCGGAGCTGCTCGGCGGGCAGCCCTGCCCGAAGCCGGCGACCTCGCAAGGTCAGGAAGAAACCGGCGCGCGCCGCGTCGACGCCCAGGCGGCGGAGATCCTGGGCGTCGCGGGGCAGCGTGCGCCGGCGCTCGGCGACCAGGCGTCGCGCCGCGGTCGGACCGATCCCGGGTACGCGCAGCAGGAGCTCATAGGGGGCTCGCTCCAGGGGCACCGGGAACCGTTCGACATGCACCAGGGCCCAGGCCGTCTTCGGATCGTGCTCGAGCGTCAGGTTGCCGTCCCCCCCGAACACGAGCTCCTCCACCCGGAAGCCGTACTGGCGGAGCAGATGCTCGGCCTGGTAGAGGCGCCATTCGCGCGCGGCTGGAGTCGGCGCGAGCCCTTCCATCGGCGTCCCGGCCACCGGCTGGAAGGCGCTGAAGTGGGCGTGATGGAGAAGGCCGCGCCGCTCGAGCCCACCCACCACGCCGAGGATCTCCTGGTCCTTCTCGCCCTGAGCGCCCACCACGAACTGGGTCGTGGTGCCCGCGGCCGCGATGCCCGCCCGACCCTCCAGCCGCGCCTCGCGCGAGAGGCGCCCGGCCAACATCAGGTTCGGCAGGAGATCACCCGAGTAATCCTTCTCCCGGGCCAGGCCGCGGACCACCGCGTCGTTCGGCCCTTCCAGGTTCACCGAGACCCGGGTGGCCAGCCGGGTGGCCTGCACGACTTGCTCCTGCTGGGCGCCGGGGAGCAGCTTGATGTGGACGTAACCGCCGAAGCCCTCGCGCTTCCGGAGGATCTCGATCGCAGCCAGCATGCGGTCCACCGCCCTCGGGGCGCGGCCCGGCACGCCCGAGGTCAGGAACAGGCCCTGCGCCACGCCCGCGCGATGCGACTCCATGAAGGTGCGAGCGACCTCCTCTGGCGACAGGGCCGTCCGCTTCACGCGGCCGCCGCAGAAGGTTGGGCAGTAGCCGCAGGACAGCGAGCAGGCATTGGTCTGCATCACGCGCATCAGCGTCGTCGTGCCGCCCCCGGGGAGCCGGACCGGCCGGATCCCGACCGGGCCCTCGTTGAGGCGCGGACGGCCGGGCATGCCGGTCTCTTTGTCGTCGGACGCCGCCTCCGAGAGGATCGCCAGGCGCTGTCGTCTGTCCATGGGGTAATACTAAACACACGATGAGCTATCTGGCAAGGGGAGTAGAATCCACTCCCGTGAAGCGCTCGACGGTGCTCGCGATGATGTTCCTGCTGGGGGCGACCGCTTGCGTGCGGGTGCCCGGCCAGGATGTCCCGGACGTCCGCACGCCGCTGGTGGTGGTCAACGAGATGCTGAGGCTGGCCGACGTAACTGCAAGCGACGTCGTCTACGACCTGGGCTCGGGAGACGGACGCATCCTGATCGCGGCGGCGAGGGATCGAGGGGCCCGAGGCGTCGGCCTCGAGATCGACCCCGCCCTGGTCGCACAGAGCACCGAGCGGGCCCGGCGTCTCGGGCTGGCCGACAAGCTGATCTTCCGCCAGCAGGATCTCTTCGAGGCCGATCTGACGCCCGCCACGGTCGTGACCCTCTACCTGTCCCCCGATCTCAACCGCCGGCTACGGCCGAAGCTGCTGCGCGAGCTCCGGCCGGGGTCGAGGATCGTGTCGCACAGCTTCGACATGGGGGACTGGGCGCCGACGCGGACGCTGCCGGTGACGAGTAACGAGGGAAGCCACACCCTGTACCTGTGGGTGGTACCGGGGAGGTAGCGGCGCGCCGGCTCACCCTGACCCCCTCACCCTGCTCTCTCCCCCTCGAAGGGGGAGAGAGAGTACGGGGCTAGACGCCGGTAGCGACTTTGATCGCGTCGCGGGTGACCGAGACGAGCCGGTCCACCTGCTCCTCGCTGACGATGAGCGGCGGGGCGAAGAAGATGTGCTCGAGCCGCGCGCGCGTGATGACCCCACGCTTGGTCATCTCGGCCAGCACGCGCGGGCCGACCTTCTTGTCCGCGCCGAAGGCCGCCTTGGTTCCGCGATCCTCCACCAGCTCCACGGCGGCCAGCAACCCCTTGCCGCCGCGGATGTCGCCCACGTGCTTGTGGTCGCCGAGGGCCTGCTGCAGGCCCTTGTAGAGCCGCGTGCCCATGGCCGCCGCGCGCTCCCAGAGCCGCTCGCGCTCCATGATCTCGAGATTCTTGAGACCCACCGCGCAGCAGGTCGGATGCCCCGAGTAGGTGTAGGCGTGCATCCACTTGTCTTCCGGCTTCACGTCGTCCATCGCCTGCTTGATCGTCTTCGAGACCATGATGCCGCCCAGCGGGAGGTAGCCGGAGGACACGCCCTTCGCGAAGGAGACGATGTCCGGCAGGACGTTCCAGTGCTCGAGCGCAAACCACTTGCCGGTCCGGCAGAAGCCGGTGATGACCTCGTCGGCGATGAAGAGCACGTCGTGCTTGTCGCAGACCTTGCGGACCAGCGGGAAGTAATCGTCGGTCGGGTAGAGCACGCCGCCGCCGCCGTGGATCGGCTCGGCGATGAAGGCGGCCACCGTATCCGCGCCTTCCCGAACGATGGCCTCTTCCAGGAGCCGCGCCGCGGTCTGGCCCGCGGTCTCGCCCGGCTTGGCGCCCTCCTGCCGGTAGGGATAGCAGGTCGGGATGTGCACGAAGCCCGGCACGCGCGGCTCGAACATCTTCCAGTACGGCGACATGCCGGTGGCGCTCATCGCCTGCAGCGTCACGCCGTGATAGGCGAGGTTGCGCGCGATGACCTTCACCTTGTCGGGCTTGCCCTTGGTCTTCCAGTAGAAGCGCGCGGTCTTGAACGCGGACTCGTTGGACTCGGCGCCGCCCGAGGTGAAGAACACGCCCTGCATGTTCGGGTACGCGATCGTCATCAGCTTGGAGGCGAGCTGGATGGCCGGGATGTTGCTCGAGCCCGAATAGGCGGAGTAGTAGGCCAGCTCGCGGATCTGCTCGGCCGCCGCGTCCGCCAGCTCGGTCCGGCCGTGGCCAACGTTCACGTTCCACAGGCCGGCGAGGCCGTCGATGTACTCGCGGCCCTGCACGTCGGTCAGCACCGCGCCGCGGCCGCGTACATAGACCATCGGCTCGAGGTGATCGCTCGGGTGATGCAGCGGGTGGATCAGATGGTCCTGGTCGTCCTTGATCAGCTGCGCTGCCTCGAGCGGCATCGGGCGCCTCCTACGAGCTCTGGTGATAGATGGATTTCGCGGGCGCGTGGGCCCGATAGTCGCCCCCCGGAATAGGCACGGTCCGATCGAGCGGCCCGATGTACCAGTAGATGGACGCGGCCAGCTCGCGGCCGTCCTCGCTCCGGACGGCGACCTCCCGGCGATGATACTGGGGTCCTTCCGCCGAGTCCAGCACCGCCCACAGCGCGGGATCGGCGAGCCGATAAACCTCGCCGTGAAGCGTGGCGGCGGCATCCGGTACCGCGCCCGGATACGAGCCGAGATCGACGAGCCGTGCCCTCACCTGCCCGCGCCCGAGGAGCTCGGCGCGCCCGGTGAGCAGCCGATGCAGGCGGAAGCCGCGCATCAGCGTCCCGTAGGTGAAGAGCAACGTGGGCCTACTTCCCGCGATCGCGGGTCTCGGCCTCCTGCTCCTCACGGGAGCATCCGGCGGGCGCAGCTCAGGTCCGGATGCCGAAGCGCGGCAGGACCCAGCGGTTGAGCGCGAACCAGCCGATCAGGATACCGATGACGATGAGCGTCGATTCCATGATGCTCAGGCTTCCGGCTGGGGGTCGGCCGCCTGGAGCACCGCGCCCAGGAAGTCACGCTCCGGGATCGCGCCCTCGAACCCGACCTTGTCGTTGATGACGATCTTGGGGACGGCCATCACCTGGTAGCGCTGCGCCAGCTCGGGGAACTCGGTGGCCTCGATACACTCCGCCCGCACCCTCGGGGACGCGATCGCCATGTGCTGCGCCAGGCGCACGGCCCGGGGGCAATGGGGTCAGGTGGGGGTCGTGAAGACCTTGATGGTGACGTCCTCGGTGAGCCCGGCCAGCGCCGTCTTGGTCTCGTCGCTGAGGCCGGCCTCGCCGGTGGACACCGCGATGATGGAATCGATCAGGTTGGAGAACTCATAGCCGCCCGGCAGGCCGAGGAAGCGGATGCCGTAGTCCTGCGCGCCCTCCACGACCACGACTGGGGACTCCTCGATCCCGTAGGCCGCGGCCTGGTCCCGCTCGATGTGCGGGTTCAGCACGGTCACCGCGAGCTGGTCGGACAGCGCCGCGACCTCTCGGATCAGGGCCACGGTCTGGGCGTTGTGCTCGCCGCCCAGCTCCGAGGCGAACACGGTGAGCTTGACGGGCCCGCCGACGCGCTCGAACTCCTTCCGGACCGCCGCCTCGTCCTTCTCGGAGAGAAATCCCATGCTCCGAAGTATACCGGCTTACTTCGGGGCGCCGCGGACGATTTCCAGCATCTTGCGGTAGCCGGACGGATCGATGCGCGCGTCGATGAGGGTGGGGCCCGGCGCGGTCTGGGCCGCGATCAACGCGCCGTGCAGCGTCGGCTCGTCGGTGGCGGCCAGCGCGCGGATGCCGAAGGCGCGCCCGAGGGCGATGAGGTCGGGGCCCGCGTAGCGCATGGACACGCCCTCGAAGCCCTTCTGCGCCTGCTTCACCTCGATCAGCGACAGCGCCGCGTCGTTGAAGACCACGATCACGATCGGCAGGCGCAGGCGGGCCACCGTCTCGAGCTCGGCCACCACCATCATGAGCCCGCCGTCGCCGGTGAAACAGATGACCCGCCGGTCGGGATGCACGAGCTGGGCCGCGATGGCCGCGGGCAGCGCGAAACCCATGGTCGCGAGCCCGTTGGAGATCAGCAGCTCGCCGGGCGCGAGCGCGTGCCAGTAGGTCGTGGCCTGGAACATGTGGGCGCCCGCGTCCACCGTCGCGATGCTGCCCGCCGCGGTCAGCTCCCGCGCGATCTGGGCCACACGGTGGGGGGCCAGCCCGGGCACCGGCACCTCCAGGGCGGCCGCGCGCTCGCGCCGGATGCGGTCCACTTCGGCCACGTCCCAGTCGGCCTTCACGTCCCGCCGCATGATCCGCGGGGCCAGATCCTCGAGGATCGTGCCCAGGTCCCCGACCACCTCGAGGGCGGGCGTGAAGTAGGCGCCGCCGCCGATCGCGCGGAGGCGTGGATCGCTCGAGGGGCCGCGCACGAGGCTCAGCACCGGCGCGGTGTAGGACCAGCGGCGCGGGATCAGCTCCACCGAGTCGAGGCCGAAGGCGATGATCAGGTCGGCCCGCCGCACCAGCGGCTCCTCCAGGGCCCCGCCCGTGAAGATTCCCATCGCCAGGGGATGCGGATCGGGAATCGCCCCCTTGGCCTTGTAGGTCGTGAGCACCGGCGCGGGCAGCGCCTCGCAGAACGCACGCAGCCACTTCGCGTCGGCGGCGCGGCAACCGAGCCCCGCGATGACGAGCGGCCGCTTCGCGCCCCGGATCATCTCGGCGGCCCGCTCGACCAGGGCATCGTCGGGCGTGGGCATCGTCGGCGGCGTCACCGCGGTGGCCACCCGCACCGCCGGCGCCCCCGCGACGTCCGCGGGCAGGTCCAGGTGCACGGGCCCACGCGGCTCGGCGAGCGCGAGCTGAACCGCGTGGGCGACCCAGTGGCCGGCCGAATCCGGGCTCACCGTCACGCTGCCCTTGACGATCGGGCCCAGGTGCGCCGCGTGGTCCACGTACTGGTGCGTGGCATAGGCGAGCACGCTCGCCGGGTGGCGATCGCTCACGTAGAGCAGCGGCGAGCGATCGAGCAGCGCATGGGCGAGGCCGGTGGCGCTCGCGGTGACCCCGGGGCCGAGCGTGGAGAGCACCGCGCCCGGCCGGCCGGTGAGCTCCCCGGTGACCGCGGCCATGATGGTGGCGGCCCACTCCTGGTGGCAGAGGACGAAGGGCAGCCCGCGGGCCCGCGCGGCCTCGAGCACTTCCAGGTTGGAGCCACCCCCCGGCACGCCGAAGAGGCGCGGAACCTCGGCCCGCAGCAGCCCCTCGACGATCAGCTCGGCGACGGTGGGCACCGAGCGGATCGGCTACGCGCCGGCCAGACGCGCCAGGACCGGCTCCATCCGCTCGAGGGCCTTGCGCAGATTGGCCTCGGCGCTCGCGTACGAGAGCCGGAGGTACCCTTCCCCGTACTCGCCGAAGGCGGAGCCGCCGAGCACGGCCACGCCCGCCTCGCGCAGCAGGGTCTCCGCGACCTCGGTGGAGGGCCGCTTGAGCGCCTTGATGTTCGGGAACACGTAGAAGGCCCCGCGCGGCGAGCGGCACGTGACGCCAGGCAGCCGGTTGAGCCCCGCCACCAGCACGTCCCGCCGCCGCTTGAACTCCGCCACCATCTCGATCACCGGGGTCTGGTCGCCCTGCAGCGCGGCGATGCCCGCCATCTGGGTGAACGAGGCGGTGCACGAGTTGGAGTTCACCATCAGCCGGGTCACGTGCTCGGCCAGGGCCACCGGCATCACCCCATAGCCGAGGCGCCAGCCGGTCATCGCGAACGACTTCGAGAAGCCGTCCAGGATGATGACCAGGTCCTTCATGCCCGGGAAGCGCGTGATCGACGCGAACTCGCCCTCGTAGAGGAACGACTTGTAGATCTCGTCGGAGAGCACCGGGATGCGGTAGGTCTTGGCGATCTCCGCGATGCGCCCGAGCTGCTCGACGTCCATCACCCCGCCCGTCGGATTCTGGGGGGAGTTGATGATGATGAGCTTGGTCTTCCGGGAGACGCTCTTCTCGAGCACGTCGAGGTCGAAGCCGAAGCCGCTCTCCTCCCGCAGGGGGATCGGCACCGGCTTGCCGCCGACGAAGTTGATCACGGATTCGTAGATGGGGAAGCCCGGATTCGGATGGACCACCTCGTCCCCGGGATTCACCAGCGCGGTGATCACGAAGTACATGATGGGCTTGGCGCCCGGGGTCACCACCACCTCGTCGGTCGTGACCGGGATGCTGCGCGTGCCCTCCACGTCCTTGACGATGGCCTCCCGCAGCTCGGGCAGGCCCGCGGCCGGCCCGTAGTGGGTCGCGCCGCCGTCCAGCGCACGCTTGGCCGCCTCACGGATGTGGGCCGGCGTGTCGAAGTCCGGCTCCCCGATCTCGAGGTGAATGATCTCCTTGCCCTGCCGCTCGAGGGCCTTCGCCCGCGCCAGGACCTCGAACGCCGATTCCGTGCCGAGCCGCGACATCCGATCCGCGAAGTTCATGGTGGCGCCGATTATACTCGACGCCATGGACCTCGTGCAGGTCCCCGCCGGCTGGTTCTGGATGGGCTGGGAGCACGGCCATCCGGGCGAGCGGCCACGGCATCGCGTCTGGCTCGATCGCTTCGCCATCGGCCGCGCCCCGGTCACCAATCGCGAGTACGCGGCCTTCCTGGCCTCAGCCGGCGTCGAGCCACCCGCCTGGTGGCGGGATCCGCGCTTCGACGATCCCGAGCAGCCCGTGGTCGGGGTGAGCTGGTTCGACGCGACGCAATTCTGCCGATGGCTGGCCGATCGAGAGGCCGGTTCCTACCGGCTCCCCACCGAGGCCGAGTGGGAGAAAGCCGCGCGGGCCGGCCTCGAAGACGCGCGCTTTCCATGGGGCGAGGAGCGGCCAACGACCGCATCCTTCGACCGGCCGCCCCGCCCGGCCGAGACGCCCGCCAATCCGCTCGGCCTGGTCGCCCTGTCCGGGGTCTGCCACGAGTGGTGTCTGGACTGGGAGGATGACGCGTACTACACGCGATCGCCGTCGATGAACCCGCTCGGACCGGAGACCGGCACGCGCCGGGTGTCGCGGGGCGGCGCCTGGCGGCACCAGGACGCGTGGAGCCCGGTAGCGCATCGCTCCTCGCTGCCTCCCGCGCTGCGGTATTCGGACTACGGCTTCCGGATGGTGCGCGAGGAAACCTGACCGGCGCCGGTGTGCTAGGGCTCGCGCAGGGCGGCCTCGACCGCGGGCAGCCAGTAGTGCATCTCCATCGTACGTAGCAGGCCGAGCGCCGCGGTGAGCCGCTCCGTCGCGGCCGCGTGGCTCCCCGCCCCCCGCGCCAGCTCTCCGAGCCCGAGCAGGCAGAGCGCCTCCAGCGGCCGCATCTCGAGCGCGCGGGCGCGGGCCAGCGCGTCGGCGTAGTGCTCCTCGGCCTTCCCCCGCTCTCCGGCGCGCGCGACGGTCTCGCCCAGCATGCGCCTCGCGATCGCCGCGTAGCCCCGCTCGCCGTGTTGCTCGGCGAGCTGGTACGCCTGCGCGGCCACCTCGGCCGCCGCGTCCAAGCGCCCGGCCAGCAGGTATCCTTCGGCGAGCCAGGAGAGCCGCAGGGCTTGCCGGCTCAGGATGCGGAGCGCGCTCGCCCGCCCCACGCCGTCCTCGAGCATCCGGACGCCCTCCACCACATCCCCGGTCCGGACGTGGGCCAGTCCCCGCGCGCACAGCAGCATCGGCAGCCACGCGGTGATGTCCATCTCCCGCGAGAAGGCGATGCCGCGATCGAGCACCGGCGCGGCCTCGCCGGGCTGCCCCCGGCTCAGGAGCACGAAGCCCACCGTCATGTACGCGCCGGCCAGGCTCCAGGGATGCTCGGGCCCCTCCCCGAGCGCGATGCCCTCGCGCGCGCGGGCGAGCGCGCCCTCGAAGTCGCCGGTGTCGGCCAGCGAGGCGGCGAGCCAGATGCGGGCGGCCACCGACACGAGCCCGGCCATCCCCCAGCGCTCGCGGGCGAGGTCGCCCTCCACCGCGGCGACCACCTGTCCGAGGTGGCGCTGCGCGGCCCGGTAGTCGCCGAGCACGTGGTGCGCCTGGCCGAGCCCGAAGGCCGCGATGATCTGCAGCCGGCGATCGGGCAGGGTCCGGCCCACCTCCGCGGCCTGCTCGGCGGAACGGATCGCGGCCGCCTGATCGCCGAGCGTGTAGTGCGTCTGGGTCAGGTAGGCCGAGACCCACCCGAGCCGGCGACGGTCGCCCAGCGCCTCGGCGTGCGCCGCGGCCCGGCGCAGGTGGTCGAGGGTCCGGGTGAACTCGCCGAGCGGCGCCAGCGAGGCGCGGAGGGCGAACGCGACGTCCACCGCCATCGCGAGAGCCGGCCCCCGCGGACCGTCGGCCTCCAGGATCTCGAGCGCCTGCTCGTAGAAACCGACCGCCTCCCGGTGCGCGGAGCGGGCGGCCGCCTTGACCCCGGCCTGGCGGAGGTAGCCCACCGCCCGCTCGCGCAGGCCGCCGCGGAGGGCGTGGTGGGCCAACCGCTCCACGTGCTCGCCCTGGCGCCCCGCGTAGAGCCGCTCGATGGCGTCGGCGATGCGGGCGTGCAGCGTGCGCCGCGTCTCGTGGAGCAGGCTGCCATAGGCCACCTCGTGGGTCAGGGCGTGCTTGAACGTGTACTCGATCTCGGGGAAGAAGCTCGCCTCGTAGAGCAGCTCCCCCGATTGCAGCAGCGCGAGCCCCGCGCGCAGGCCCTCGTCGGGCAGGTCCGCGATGTCGGCCAGCACCGGGAACGGCACGTCCTTGCCGATGACCGACGCCGACTGCAGCACGTGCTTGGCCGCCGGGGTGAGCCGGTCGATACGGGCGGCCAGCACCGCCTGCACGCTGCCCGGAACCTGGACGGTCTCGAGCGGCTTCGCGAGCCGGCGGGCCCCCGGCTCGCCGATCAGGGCCTGCGTCTCGACGAGTGCCCGCACGCTCTCTTCGAGGAAGAGCGGGTTGCCGTCGGTCCGCTCGACCAGCATCGTCTTGAGTGCGTCCAGCCCCGGATCGGAGCCGAGCATGCTCTCGAGCAGCGCGTGGGCGGTCACCGGCGGGAACGGATCGATCCGGATCTGGGCGTAGCCGGGCTTGCTGCCCCACCGGTGCTCGTACTCGGGCCGATAGGCGACCAGGATCAGGAGACGTGTGCCCTGCAGCCGCTCCACCAGGGTGTCGAGCAGCGCCTGCGTCTCCTCGTCGATGCGCTGGAGGTCCTCGACCACGAAGACCACCGGCTGGCGCCGGCTCTCGGCGAGCAAGACGCTGCGCACCGCGCCCTGGATGCGGCGCCGCCGCTGCGGCGGATCGAGCGCGCGCCACGCCTCGTCCTCGGGCTCGAGATCGGCGAGCGCGAGCAAGGCCGGGAGCGCGGAGGCGAGCGCGGGGTCGAGCGCGAGGAGCTTGCCGGTGATCTTCTCCCGGATGATCCGCTCCTCGTCGAGCCGGTCGATCTGGCAGTAGCGCCGGAACGCGTCGATCACCGGCATCCAGGACGGCGTCTTCCGGTACGCGACCGGCCGGCCCTCCAGCACGAGCGCGCCGTCCATCCACGGCCCCTCGACGAACTCGCGGATGACCCGCGACTTGCCGACGCCCGGCTCGCCCACCAGCGCGACCAGCCGGCCCTCGCCCGCGCGGCTCCGGGTGAAGGCCTCGCGCAGCCGCCCGACCTCCGCCTCGCGGCCGACGAAGCGCGAGAGGCCGCGCACCACCGCGGCCTGGAGCCGGTAGCGCGCGGGCCCCGCCCCGGTCAGCTCGTACACCTCCACCGGATCCGCGACGCTCTTGATCGGCACCGGGCCGAGCCCGGTCACGACCAGGAACCCCTCGGTGAGCCGCCGCGTCTCCGGGGCGAGCAGGGTCGAGCCGGGGCGCGCGAGACGCTCCATCTGCGCGGCCAGGTAAGTGGTCTGGCCCACCGCGCTGTAGTCCATGTGCAGGTCGGTGCCGATCGCGCGCACCACGACCTCGCCGGAGTTGAGTCCGACGCGGATCTGCACGTCGACCCCTTCGGCGCGGCGCAGGTCGCGGGCCAGCCGCTGCACCTCGTCGTGCATCCGCAGCGCGGCGTAGGCGGCCCGCACCGCGTGATTCTCGTGGGCCACCGGGGCGCCGAAGATGGCCATGATCCCGTCGCCCAGCACCTGGTTCACGGTGCCCTCGTAGCGATGGACCGCCTCCATCATGACTCCCAGCACCGGATCGAGCATGCGCCGCGCGTCCTCCGGATCGCGCTCGGCCAGCATCTCGAGCGAGCCCTTCATGTCGGCGAACAGCACCGTGACCTGCTTGCGCTCGCCCTCGAGCGCGCCGCGCGAGGTGCGGATCTTCTCGGCCAGATGCGGCGGGGTGTAGGTCTCCGGCGAGGCGAAGCGGGCGGGGCCGGACGCCAGGATGGGCTGGCCGCAGCCGCCGCAGAAGCGGGCGCCCGGCTCGTGGACGAAGCCACAGCGCGCGCACGACGCCTGAAGGGCCTGCCCGCACGCCACGCAGAACCGATGGCTCGGCAGGTTCTCGGCGCGGCAGCGCGGGCACGTCACCGGCCCCGGCTCGGGCGTGGCGGTCACGCGGTTACCAGGGCGGCGCCGCGGCCGGGAGCCCGTCGAGCGCGGCGGGGAGCGGCTCGCCCGGGGCCAAGCCGCGGCGCGCCAGGGCGTCGTGAAGGGCGCGGAGCTGGGTGGCGGCCGCGGCGGTCACGCGCTCGAGCACCTCGTGTCCCGGCCGCGGCCCATCGTGGACCGCGATCACCCGCGCGAACTCACGCGGACCCGCGCCCTCGAACCAGCCCGCGAGACGGCCGCGCACCAGCGCGCCGTAGCGGGCCACCGACGCGCCGTCCAGGAGGTCGGCGGGAGCGGGCTCGTGCCCCCAGTCGTCCGGAACGCGCCCGAGGTCCATGACGTCGGCGAAGCCCAGGCCGAG
>DATFUK010000492.1:0-2852 GCA_035260865.1 Candidatus Methylomirabilota bacterium
TGCCGCCGTCGGCCTGGACGACGTCGCAGTCCACCCACACCGTGCGCTCGCCGAGCTTGGCCATCTCGACCACCGAGCGTAGGGACCGGCCGACCAGCCGCTGGATCTCCTGCGAGCGCCCGCTCGGGCCGCTCCGCTCGCGCGACATCCGGGTATTGGTGGAGCGCGGGAGCATCCCATACTCTGCGGTGACCCACCCCTTCCCCTGCCCCTTGAGGAAGGCCGGCACCTTCTCCTCGAGCGAGGCGGTGCAGAGCACCTTGGTGTCGCCGAACTCGACGAGGACGGAGCCCTCGGGGTGGCGCAGGTAGTCCCGCGTGATCGTGACCGGCCGGAGCTGATCCGGTCGCCGGCCGTCGTGGCGCAGGTGGATGGTCATCGGGTCGGCCCGCCCTTGGCCGGCTGGCTCTGCGCGGTGCGCAGGCGCTGATCGTAGCGGCGCTTGTACTCGGCGAGCCCCGAGTAGATCGCGCGCGCGATCGCCTCGCGGTGTTCCGGCGTGGCCAGCTTCCGCTCCTCCTTGCGATTGGTGAGAAAGCCGATCTCGATGAGGATGGCCGGCATGGCCGCGCCGCCCAGCACGTAGAACCCGGCCTGCTTGACCCCCCGGTTGACCAGGTTCAGCGATTTGCTCATCGAGTCCAGCACCGTCTCGGCCATGAAGCTCGACTCCTCCTGGAACTCGGACTGGGCCAGGTCCCAGAGAATACTCTTGAGCACGTCGCCCCGCTGGCGCGAGGCCGGGCTCTCGAGCTGGACCACTCCGTTCTCGATCGCCGCCACCTGCCGCGCGCCGCTGTCGGAGGCCTCGGAGGAGAGGAAGTAGGTCTCGACGCCCTCCGACACCGACTGCGGATGCGCGTTGGCGTGGATGGACACGAAGAGGTCGGCGCGCTGCTTGTTGGCGAAGTTGGTGCGGTCGCGCAGCGGGACGAACACGTCGCTGTCCCGGCTCATCACCACTTTCACCCCGAGCCCCGCCTCCAGCTTCTTGGCCACCCGGCGCGTCACGTCCAGCACCACTTCCTTCTCCTGCACCCCGGTCGGGCCGACCGCCCCCGCGTCGTGGCCGCCGTGGCCGGCGTCCATCACGATCAGGCGGAGCGGCTGCATCGCGGTGCGCCCCGGCTCGCCGGCGCCGCCGCTCTCCTTGGGCCGGTGGATGTCGAGCACGAGCCGGTATGGGTCCTGCAGCACGGTGTGCTTCACTTCCCCCGCGGTGCCCTGGAGCACAACGCGCAGCACCGCGACGTCGCCCACCGGCTCGAGGCGGACCTCCTGCACCAGCCCGTCGTTGATCTCCTCGACGCGGGCGCGCGCCAGGGACAGGCCGGGCAGCCGCACCCGCACCTCCTCGTCGCTGGTGACCACCGCGTAGGCGAGCCGCCCCCCGGTCTCGATGACGATGCGCGTGAAGGAGGGATAGGAGCGATAGCGCAGCTCCTCCAGCGGCACCGCGGCTTGCACCGTCTTGGCCGCGGGCTTCCGCGGCTCGGTCGGCAAGGCGAGCGAGACCCCCGGCGCCAGCCGCGGGAGACCCTTGCCCAGGAAATCACGAGAGACGAGCCACTCCCGCCCGCTCACCCGCGGGGGCAGGTCGAGCGCGACGGCCTGGCCGTCCACGATGGCGCGGGTCTGGCCGCGCGTGAACTCGGCCACGCGGGAGCCGACGGTCAGGGTGCCGCGGTCCCCCTTCACCGCCCAGGCGCCCTTGAGGAGCGCGGCCAGGTGGTCGGGGGCGATGTAGGCGCTGCCGTCGTCCATGACCGTGATGGTCAGGAGGCCGCGGCTGGCGCCGCGCTCGCGCACCTCCAGAGACTCCGGGCGGGCGGCCGGGGCCGAGCCGACGAGGCAGACCAGCAGCACCAGGACCAGCCAGACGGGCCTCGTGAGTCGTCGCGTCATGATCGAAGGGGGCAGAGCGAAGTCATTCTAGCAACGGAGCGAGGGGACGGCGAAGCATCAATTTGTGGTAGGCTTCGCCTCCGGCATGGGTGAGTTCGGCGTCGGGCAGTCCATCAAGCGCTTCGAGGACGTTCGCCTCCTTCGGGGCGAGGGGCGCTTTCACGCCGACGTCAACCTGCCCGGCCAGGTCCACGCGGTGCTGGTGCGCTCCCCGCACGCCCACGCGCGCATCCGCGCGATCGACACCGCGCCCGCCCTCCAGGCCACGGGCGTGCTCGCCGTCTACACCGGCGCCGACGTGGCGCGCGACGGCCTCGGCACCATGAAGATGACGCTCAAGCGCGCGCGGCCCGACGGCTCTCCGATGTTCGCGCCGCCGCACCGCGGTCTCGCCCTCGACCGCGCGCGTCACGTGGGTGACGCGGTGGCGATGGTGGTGGCGGCGACCCGGGCGCAGGCCGAGGACGCGGCCGATCTCGTGCGGGTGGACTACGAGCCGCTCCCCTCGGTGACCGATACCGCGGCGGCCGCCGAGCCCGGAGCCCCCGTGGTCTGGGACGAGTGCCCGGACAACATCTCCAATCTCTACCCCGCGGGCGACGCGGCGGCCACCGAGGCGGCGTTCGCGCGCGCCCACCGCGTGGTCCGGCGCCGCTACGTGATCACCCGCGTGCACGCGCAGTTCATGGAAGCGCGCGGGGCGCTCGGGGTCTGGGACCCGGGCGAGGAGCGCTACACGCTCTACGCCGACGTGCAGTACCCGCACCGCGTGCGCAACGCGCTCGCCACCAACATCTTCAAGATCCCGGAGCACCAGATCCGGGTCATCGCGGGCGACGTGGGGGGCGCCTTCGGGACCAAGGGCTGGCAGTACGTCGAGCACCGGCTGGTGCTGTGGGCGGCGCGCAAGCTCGGCCGGCCGGTGAAGTGGCTCTGCGAGCGGCGGG
>DATFUK010000493.1:0-3876 GCA_035260865.1 Candidatus Methylomirabilota bacterium
ATCAGGACCGCCGGCCATCGCTCGAGCGCCTCCGGGAGCACGGTGTGGTTCGTGTAGCCGAAGGTTGCCCGGGTGATCTCCCACGCCTCGTCCCAGCCGAGGTGCTCGAGATCGACGAGCACCCGCATCAGCTCCGGCACCGCGAGGGCGGGGTGGGTGTCGTTGAGCTGGATGGCGACCTTGTCCGCGAAGCGGCCGAGGCCGTCGACCCCGCCCGGCTCGGCCAGGAGGCCGTCGCGCTTCTTGTAGCGCCGGAGGATGTCCTGGAGCGTGGCCGACACGAAGAAGTACTCCTGGGCGAGCCGGAGCTCCTGACCCGCGACCACGTTGTCGCTCGGGTACAGCACCCGGCAGATGTTCTCCGAGCGGGCGCGCGACTCGATGGCCCCGATGTAGTCGCCCGCGTTGAACTCGTGGAGATCGAACTCCTCGACGGCCCGCGCGGCCCAGAGCCGGAGCGTATTGACGGTCTGCGTGCCATAGCCGGGCACCGGCGTATCGTAGGGCGTCGCGAGCACGTCGCGGGTGTCCACCCACTCCTTGACGAGACGGCCCTGGGCGTCGACCGAGGACCGGACCCGGCCGAAGAACTGGACCCGGAACCGGTCACTCGGACGCGGGATCTCCCACGGGTTGCCGTAGCGCAGCCAGCCATCGGGCACCTCGACCTGCGCCCCGTTGACGATGCGCTGATGGAAGATGCCGTAGTCGTAGCGGAGGCCGTACCCGTAAGACGCGTAGCCGAGCGTGGCCAGCGAGTCGAGAAAGCACGCGGCCAGCCGGCCGAGCCCGCCGTTGCCGAGGCCGGCGTCCCACTCGGCCTCGCGCACGTCCTCGAGCCGATAGCCCAGCTCGTGCAGGGCGGTGGCGCACTCGTCCAGGAGGCCCATGTTGATGAGGCTGTTCCCGAGCGTGCGTCCCATCAGGTACTCGAGCGAGAGGTAGTACACCCGCTTCGCGTCACGGCGATAGTAGGTGTCCTGCGTGCGGACCCAGCGCTCGACCATCCGATCGCGCACGGCCAGCGCGAGCGCGACGTACGGCTCCCATGCGGTGTCCACGTGCTGCGGCAGCTCCGCGAGCGTGTACTCCAGATGCGTGAGGATGCCCCGCTTGAGGGATTCCGCGTCCATGCCGAGGCTGCCGTACGGCAGGCGCTGAAGCGGCGCCGCGGGGGCTGTCCGGGGGGGGCGATCGTTCCTGAGCGTCATGTATGCGCTGACGATCCCTCGTCGCCGCCCCGCGAAAAGACGACAAGGCAGGCGGCCCGTGGTGGACCGACTGCCCCGTGTCTGTGGATCTCGGAGATTTTGGTGGAGCTGAGGGGGCTCGAACCCCTGACCCCAAGACTGCCAGCCTTGTGCTCTCCCAACTGAGCTACAGCCCCACCGCGTCGACCAGCTTACTGAGCGAGCGTTCTTTTGTCAAGATTGGCGAATACTTGCGACTGCTTCAGCCGCCGGCGGCCTGGCGTGCAGCATTCAGGGCCTCGTCGTAGTTCGGCTCCGTCGTGATCTCCTTCACGTATTCCGCGTGCTTGACCTTGCCGTCCTTGCCTACCACGAAGACCGCCCGCGCGGTGAGGCCGGCGAGCGGACCTTCCTTCACGAGGACGCCGTAGTTCTGCGCGAACGACCGCTCGCGGAAGTCGGACAGGGTCTTCACCGCGGTGACCCCGGCCGCGCCACACCAGCGCTTCTGGGCGAAGGGCAGGTCCATGCTCACCGTCCACACTTCCACGTTGGCGCCGAGCTTGCCTGCCTCCACGTTGAACCGGCGCGTCTCGGTGTCGCAGACCGGCGTGTCGAGCGAGGGCACCGCGCTGAGCACGATCACCTTGCCCTTGGCCTGGCTCAGCTTGACCGGCTGCAGCCCGTTGTCCACCGCGGTGAAGTCGGGGGCGTCGCCGCCCGCCTTGATCTCAGGACCGCCCAGCGTGATCGGATTGCCCTTGAACATCACGGCGCCTGCTCTATCGGCCATTGGGGCCTCCATTGAATGGGGATGCGGTTCACCACGGATTCCGGCAGCGCCCCACAGTATACAAGGGAGGGTTGTCGTATCATAGGCGCGCGCCGAAGTGGCGGAACTGGCAGACGCGCACGACTCAAAATCGTGTACCCGTAAGGGTGTGTGGGTTCAACTCCCACCTTCGGCACCAACCCCGTTCCTCGAGGTGAGCGGCCATGACCACCGCGACGCGCAGCGCGCTGCACACCCCGCTCTGCGATCTGCTCGGCATCCGCTACCCGATCTGCCAGGCCGGCATGGCCTTCGTGGCCCGCGCGCAGCTCGCGGCCTCGGTCTCCGCGGCGGGCGGGCTCGGAGTCATCGCGGCCGCGCACGGCACTCCGGCCGATCTGCGGGAGGAGATCCACCGCGTCCGCGAGCTCACCGACAAGCCCTTCGGGGTGGACATCCTCTTCGCGAGCGTGCGCACCGGCGGGGAGGAGACCGAGCGCTTCACCGACGCGGTGAAGGGGTGGATCGACGTGACGCTGGAGGAGCGTGTGCCGGTGCTGGTCGCGGGCCTGGGCAACCCGGGGCCGGTGACCGCGGAGGCGCATCGGCTGGGCATCACCGTGATGGCCCTCTGCGGCAACGTGAAGCAGGCGCGCGATCACGCGGCCAACGAGGTGGACGTGATCATCGCGCAGGGCCACGAGGGCGGTGGCCACACCGGACGGGTGGGCGGCGTGGTGCTCACGCCCGCGGTGGTGGACGCGGTGGCGCCGCGCCTGGTGGTCGGGGCGGGCGGCCTCGCCGACGGGCGCGGGCTGGTGGCCGCGCTGGCGCTGGGCGCGGCGGGAGTCTGGATGGGCACGCGCTTCATCGCCACGCGGGAGGCGTTCGGGCACGACAACTACAAGCGCAAGATCGCGGCCATCGACGAGGAAGGGACCGTCGTCACTCGCGCGGTGTCGGGCAAGCCCAACCGCCAGATCCGGAACGCCTTCACCCGCGAATGGGAGAGCCGCCAGGCCGAGATCCATCCCTTCCCGGTGCAGTACGAGCGGGTCGGCAAGCCGGCGGCGATCCGCGCGCGCGAGGAGGGCGACGTCGAGAACGGCAGCGCGGCGGCCGGCCAGTCGGCCGGGCTCGTCCACGACGTGCGCCCGGTGGCCGACGTGATCGCGGCGATCGTGGACGAGGCGGAGGCGATCCTGCATCGGCTCGGCGCCCGCGCGTGATCCGACCGCTCGAGGGGCGGGTGGCCGTCGTCACCGGCGGCTCGCGCGGGATCGGTCGGGGCATCGCGCTCCGGCTCGCGCGCGACGGCGCTCACTGCGCCATAACCTACCGTAGGGACGCCCCCTCCGCGGTTCGCGTGGTCGCGGAGCTCGAGGCGCATGGGGTGCGCGCGGTCGCGGAGCAGCTCGAGCTGGCGGAGCCGGAGCAGGTCGCGCCGGTCTTCGAGCGGATCGGGGCCGCGCTCGGCCGCGTGGACGTGCTGGTGGCGAACGCGGCGGCCACCGCGTTCCGCCCGGTGCTGGAGCAGAAGGCGCACAATGTCCGGCGCACCTTCGCGGTCTCGGTCGACGCCTTCGTGGCGATGACCCAGGCCGCGGTGCCGCTCATGAAGGGACGGCCCGGCCGCATTGTGCTGATCTCGGGGATCGACAGCTTCCAGGCCATGGCCGGCCACAGCGTGCTGGGCGCGGCCAAGGCAGCCGCGGAGAGTCTCGTGCGCGGGCTCGCGCTCGAGCTCGGTCCTCTCGGCGTCACCGTGAACGCGGTGACGCCCGGCTTCGTCAGGACCGACTCGTCCACCTACTACGTCACCGAAGGCCTCGGCCTCGACTACGAGCGGGCGACCGCGCGCCTCCTCGCGGCCACGCCGGTGCGCCGGCACGGAACGCCCGAGGACGTGGCGGG
>DATFUK010000494.1:0-2340 GCA_035260865.1 Candidatus Methylomirabilota bacterium
GACCCAGCGCGGCACCGGGAAGAAGCCGCAGTCCGGGATCAGCGAGAGCCGCTCGGCCGGGATGGACTCGAGGCAGAGCGCCACGCGCTCCGCGATGTCCTCGGGAGTCTCCATGTAGAAGCTCTTCACGTCAACCACCCCGCACGCGACCTCGCGGTCCACCCCGATCTCCTTCCACATCTCGATCTCGGCCATCTCCCGGTTGGCGTACTCGAAGACGAACTGGTCGCAGCGGGTCTCGAGCAGCCCCGGGAACATCCACCGATAGGATCGCTTGCCCCGCGGGCGCGACAGGAGGTTGCCGAAGCAGACGTGGTAGCCGATCTTGGCCTTGACCCCTTCGACGCAGGCGTTGAACATCTTCACGTACTCGGCGGCCTGGCCCGGCACGATGGCCGCGGAGGGCTCGTCGACCTGGATCCAGGTGGCCCCCGCCGCGGCCAGCGCCTTCAATTCCGCGTTCACCGCGGGCACCAGGTCCCAGCAGAGTGCGAGCCGGTCGCCGTCGTAGGCGTCGCCCGGCCGGGTCTGGATGTGGATCGAGAGCGTCACCGGGCCCGGGCAGGTGGCCTTCACCGGTCGGTCGGTCTGGCTCACCAGGTACTTGAACTCGTCCACCGTGCCGAGGCCCTTCGGCACCGTGACCTTCCGGGTCGCCCGGTAGCGCGGCACGCTGTCGTAGGCGTAGAGGCCGGTCTTGCGCAGCGGCTCGAGGGTCTCGAGGCCGTCCATGTGGCCGTAGAAGGTCTGCACGAAGAAGTAGCGGCGCATCTCCCCGTCGCAGATCACGTCGATGCCCGCGCGCTCCTGATCGCGGATCGCGAGCTGGGTGGCGTCGTCGAAGGTCTCCCGCACGTCGGTCTGCCCGTACTCGCCCGCCTTGATCCGGTCGAGCGCGGTCCAGAACCAGGAGGGGAAGCCGTGGCTGCCCATGACGTGGGTGTAGAGGAGCGGCAGCGAGGAGGCCATGACGGTTCCTTTCTACGATGAACGGCGTCGATCCAGGAAGGCCGCGATGCGCGCCTGCGCCTCCGGGGCCGCGCGCAGGGCTCCGTAGGCGCGCGGCTCGGTGCCGGGCCGGCCCGCGCGGAGCGCCGCGGTGATGGCCTTCGTGGCGGCCAGGCCGCCCCGCGGCGAGCGCGCGACCTCGTGGGCCAGGGTCGTGGCCGCGGCGTCGAGGGTGCCGTCCGGCACCACCTGGGTCACGAGGCCCATGCGGTGGGCTTCGGCCGCGTCCACCGGGCGCGCGGTGAGCATCAGGTCGCGGGCGTGGGCGCCGCCCGCGACGTCGAGCAGCCGCGCGATCCCGTAGCCCGGGTTGAAGCCGAGGGCGACCTCGGGCAGGCCGAACCGCGCCGAGGCTTCCGCGACCCGCAGGTCCTGGGCGACGGCGAGCATGAGCCCGCCGCCCAGGGCGTGGCCCTGCACCGCGGCGATCGTGACCTGGGGCAGCGCCGCGAAGCCGTCCATGATGCGCTGCCAGCGACCCGCCAGCGTCTCCGCCTCCGTCGGCGAGAGCATCGGCATCTCGGAGATGTCCGCGCCGGCGCAGAAGGAGCGCCCGCGCCCGGCCACCACCACCACCCGCACCTCGTCCGCGGCGGTCAGGCGCCCGAGCGCGTCCTCGAGGGCGTCGGCCATCGCGCGGCTCAGCGCGTTGCGGGCCTCCGGTCGCTCGAGGGTGAGCCGGGCCAGGACCCCGTCGCGGGTCAGGCGGGCGGCGGGCGCGCCGGTCACGACAGGAGTCGCTTCGCGATGATCTCGCGCATGATCTCGGAGGTGCCGGAGGCGATGGTCCAGAGCCGCACGTCGCGGAAGAAGCGCTCCACCCCGAACTCGCGCATGTAGCCGTAGCCGCCGTGGAGCTGGACCGCCTGGTAGGCCGCGCGGTTGGCGACCTCGGTGGCGAAGAGCTTGGCCATCGAGACCTCCGTCACGCACTCCCGCCCCTCGGTGTAGAGGCCGGCCGCGTGGTAGACCAGGTGGCGGGCCGCCTCGATCTCGGTCGCCATGTCGGCCACCCGATGACGCAGCACCTGGCGGTTCAAAAGCGGCTCGCCGAACGCGGTGCGCTGATGGAGATAGCTCGCCGTGTCGTCGAGCGCTTGCTGCGCGCCGGAGAGCGCGAGGACCGCGGCCATGATCCGCTCGCGCTGCAATCCCATCGCGAGCTGCTGGAACCCGCGGCCCTCGATGCCGAGCAGATTCTGCGCCGGCACCGGGCAGTCGTGGAAGCTCAGCTCGGCGGTATCCGAGGCGCGCATGCCCATCTTGTCGAGCCGGCGGCTCACCGTGAAGCCGGGCGTCCCGCCCTCGACGAGGAGCATCGAGATGCCGGCG